>JAAVGQ010000057.1 GCA_014800105.1 Bacteroidales bacterium
CAGCCTCGGTGATATACTTAGTGGTGATATTAGTTTGCCGGTCGAGCTTGAACATCCGCTACCTTTATTCCGCAAGTATCTTGCTGAAGGGTATTATCCATTTGCAATTGAGGGAGACCTTGACAGGAGGGTACAGCAAATAGTCAGTCTCACGGTTGAAACTGACATTCCAATGTATGCCGACATGAAGGCGACTACCGCCCGAAAGTTGAAACAGATGCTCGGAATCATATCAGAGTTGGCCCCGTACAAACCAAGTGTCGATAATCTTTCCCAGGAAATCAAGGTGAGTAAAAACAATGTGCCTGATTACCTGCTGTGGTTGGAGAAGGCCGGCATGATAGGACAATTACGTGATGACACCGGCGGCATGAGGGGGCTTGGAAAAGTCGAAAAGGTGTTCCTTGACAATCCCACTTTAATGACTATCCTGTCAGGTGGAAAGCCTAATATAGGTAATTTACGTGAAACCTTCTTCTATAATCAGATGAGGGTCGATTATGATGTGATGTCGTCTCGCATTTCTGACTTCCGAATCAATGATATGACCTTCGAGCTTGGGGGAAAGAACAAAGGACAGAAACAGATACGTGATGCTGAACAAGGGTATGTTGTCAAGGACGATATAGAATATCGTCACGGAAATGTTATTCCCCTGTTTTTATTCGGATTAACGTATTGAGGACTATTCAGCGGGCGAGGAGGGTCTTGAGTTTTTCGATTCCGCGGGTTGCTGTGTCTTCGATTACGTTAACATTGGCCGGAACTGCAGCGGGATTGGGGTCGATATAGTAGACCGGGACTCCCGGACGGACATATCGGAGAAGACCGGCGGCGGGGTAGACGTTGAGTGATGTTCCTATAACGACAAAGATGTCAGCCTCCATCGCCAGTTCTATAGCCGGCTCGATATTGGGGACTGCTTCCTGAAAGAAGACGATGTGGGGGCGCACGCGGTGGCCGTCAATTACAGTCTCGGGTGTCGTGTCAAGGGCGCCCGGTTCGAGCTTGTAGACGAGGCTGTCGTTGTCAATGGCACGAACTTTCATGAGCTCGCCATGAAGATGAAGCACGTTCTTTGAGCCGGCGCGCTCGTGAAGGTCGTCAACATTCTGTGTGATAATATATACATCATAGTCCTTTTCAAGGTCAACGAGAGCAAGATGCCCGGCGTTAGGCTGAGCTTTCAGGAGGTCATGCCGGCGCTGATTATAGAAATTGTGAACGAGGGCGGGGTTGCGACGGAATCCGTCGGCACTCGCAACTTCCATTACGTCATACTGTTCCCACAATCCGCCTGAATCGCGGAAGGTTGAAATTCCACTCTCGGCACTCATTCCGGCACCGGTTGATATAACCAACTTCTTTTTCATAACCTATCAATTTTGGTTTGTTACACAAATATAAGTAATTATTCAAAATAAAACGATATAATATTTAAGCAATTACTTAACAAAATTCCACGTAAGTTTAGCTTCTGTACTCTCTAAAGGAATGCAACATGGTTTGATTATGGGGCTTGTGTTAAATTAATGTAGAAAAAATGATGTTGTTTTAATATAATTTTAACATAAAATTTCGTAAATTTGCGCCGTCATAATCACACGATGTTTAATATGAAACGCGTCTTCATCCTAATAGGGATAATAATTTCAGGCTGTTTGCTAAGTGTTAATGCACAGACACGTGCTGATGTAAATTTCCTCGTCGTAAGTGATCTGGGTAATTATGGAGGAGATGATCAACCCATTGTTGCCGAATCATTAGGGCAGGTAGCATATAACTTCGGCCCGACGGCGATTCTAAACTTAGGCGACACATTTCATTACTGGGGCGTGCAGAGCGTCGATGATCCATCCTGGAATAATAATTTTGAAGCGATTTATACCCATCCGGCTCTTTACAACCTGTGGTACAGTGTGCTGGGTAATCATGACTATCAGGGAAACACTCAGGCTCTGATTGACTACACTGACCGCAGCCGGCGTTGGAACTTGCCCGAGCGTTATTACACTAAGAAATTTAAACGCGGTGACACTACCGTCGATGTAATATTTCTTGACACCACGCCCATGTTGAGACGTGCAAGAAATAATCCCGAAACTTATCCTGATGCACAAGTCCAGGATACGACGGCTCAGATCCAATGGCTCAGACGTGCGCTCGCGCAGGCTGACGGCGACTGGGTAATCGTGGCCGCTCACCACCCGTTATTCTCAGAACGTGACGATACTTCTTTCCAGAGGGCTGATGTAAACGCTCATCTTGGTCTGGCACTCGCATCCCGTCGTCCTGACTTATATATAAATGGGGATCTGCATGGATTCGAGCACATCAAGCGCCCCGGTGATACGACTGATTACGTTACATGTACATCAGGCAGCAGGGCCTTTGATATCCCTGTGGGAGAGAATACAAAATATGCCAGCGGATATCCCGGTTTCATTTCTATGGCCTTTGACAAGAAAAAAGTGACTGTCATCATGCATGGTCGTGACGGCCGGGAGTTATACCGGTTTACCAAAGAAAAGGAGAACAATAGATAAGTGGTACAAAACTATATTTTTCATTAACACATTCATTCTATGTTAAATTTCAACAAAGTAAAGGGTTTGACCCTGCGTTGTGTAGCTGTAGCTATCATGGCAGTGATGTCAATGGTGGCGAGCGCTCAGATCACAACAGCGTCTCTCTCAGGTCAGGTTACCGAACCTGATGGTGAAGTCCTCATCGGTGCTTCAGTTATCGCGTTGCACCAGCCCTCGGGAACCCGCTATGCCGCAGTAACCAACCTTGACGGACGATATGACATTCAGGGTATGCGCGTGGGTGGTCCCTATGTCATCACCTACAGCTACGTGGGCAAACAGTCAGTGGTACTGAATGACATCAATCTTGAACTGGGCGAAAATACTCAGCTTGACATCTACCTCGAGGATGCAGCCAACCAGCTTTCTGAAGTAGTTGTAACCGGTAAAGGCAGCCGTTTCATCCAGGCTCGCACCGGTGCTTCAACCAACATCTCGGCCACACAGATTGAGAATATGCCTACTGTGAACCGTTCAATCTCTGATATCACTAAACTGTCACCTTACAGCAATGGTATGAGTTTTGCCGGTGCCGACGGCCGCAGCACAAACTTCACTGTTGACGGTGCTAACTTCAACAACAACTTCGGTCTTTCTTCAGCACTCCCCGGTGGCGGCAACCCCATTTCGCTCGACGCTATCGACGAGATGCAGGTTGTGGTATCTCCTTTTGATGTGCGCCAGACCAACTTTATCGGTGGCGGAATCAACGCTATCACTAAGTCAGGTACAAACACTTTCAAGGGATCAGCTTACGTTTACTATACTGACCAGGACTTGCGTGGTAACCGCATTGACGGTTTGGACCTTGGTTCACGTGCTGATGCTTCAAAGACTATCTACGGTTTCACCGTTGGTGGCCCTATCATAAAGAACAAGCTCTTCTTCTTCGTCAACTACGAGCATGAATCACATCCCGGCCAGGTTATCACCTACAGCGCACGTGACGAGGGTCAGAATGCGGGAGGCCAGGTATCACGTACTACCAAGGCCGACATGAAACGTGTAGCAGATCACCTCATGAGCAAGTATAACTATGATCCGGGTTCCTATACCAACTTCCCCGGTGACGAGAGCAACAACCGTTTCCTCGCCCGTCTTGACTGGAATATCACCGATAACCATCGTCTCTCATTCCGTTATAATTATACCAAGAATGTTGCATGGGTGGGACCTAACGGAAACTCATCAGATACCGGATATCGCTTGAATAATACTTATCGTGTGGGTCCACAGTCTATGGCATTCGCCAATTCTATGTATTCTGCCAACAATAAGGTTAATTCGTTCTCTCTTGACCTTAACAGCCGCTTCGGTAACAATATGTCGAACCAGCTCCTCGTTACCTATACCAACATCGAGGATATGCGTGGCACAAATTCTTCTCCTTTCCCCTTTATTGACATCATGGCCGGTAACGCCGAGAATCCTGTCGTTCTCGAGCCCTACATGAGTGCCGGTTACGAGCTCTTCACTTTCAACAATGGAGTGAAGAACAAAGTGTGGACGGTAAACGACAACTTCAAGTGGCTCCTGGGTAATCACTCTCTCACTGCGGGTATCGCTTATGAACACCAGATGGCATCAAACGCTTACATGCGTAATGGTACCGGTTACTACCGTTATTTCTCAATTGATGATTTCCTCAATGACCGTGCTCCCGAATCTTTCGCGCTTACTTATGGTTTTAATGGCGAGAAAGAGCCTGCTGCCGAGGTTAAATTCAACCAGATAGGTTTCTATCTCCAGGATGAGTGGAACATCAACCGTAACTTCAAGCTGTCTTATGGTCTGCGTTTCGATGAGATGATCTTCGACAACAGCTGTATCGAGCGTAACAATGCTATTTATGACATCGATTTTGGCGGTCGTCATATCGATACCGGTCTCTGGCCCAAAAATCAGCTTCAGGTGTCTCCCCGCGTAGGCTTCAATTGGGATATCCTCGGCGACAAGAGCCTTACATTGCGTGGTGGTACGGGTATTTTTACCGGTCGTCTCCCCCTTGTGTTCTTCACCAATATGCCCACTAATGCCAACATGGTTCAGAACTCAGTTCAGTTCAAGACCACCTATAACGGTGACGGAACAGTTAAATCAAGCGATCCACGTCTCGCACAGCTTGCCGGAGGTATGATCACAAACATGGACGAGATAATCAAAAAGTTCAATCTTCCCACGTCCAATGACAACCATGTCGCTTCAAGCAAGATTTCCGGTGTTAAGTCTGACTTCAAGATGCCCCAGGTGTGGAAATCTTCAGTGGGAGTAGACTATAAACTTCCCGTCAGCTTCCCTCTCTATGTATCAGGTGAACTCATCTACATGCGTAATTTCAACGCTGTGAGCATCGAGAACTGGAACATCAAGCCGCAGAGCGAGTGGAATGATGGTGCAGGTGCCCAGCATTTTGCAGGAGTTGACAACCGCGTAATGTATCCTGCAGCTGACAAGTATCAGTATAAGGCAGGCACTAACGCCGTGGTACTGACCAATTCATCAAAAGGTCATGGCCTCATTGAAAGCTTCACCATCAATGCCCGCCCCATTGAGAACCTCTCGCTGATGATGTCTTACACCCACACCGCCAATACCGAGATTTCAGGTATGCCCGGCAGTGACCCCGTTTCAACATGGCAGGGCCTTTACACTGTGAACGGTCCTAACTATCCCACAGTGCAGTGCTCTCAGTATGTTGTGCCCAACAAGCTTATCGCTTCGGCCAACTGGATGATTCCCTTCCAGTACAAAGGACTCGCCCGTAACACCAACATCTCGCTCTTCTACAGCGGCTACAGCTACAACGGTTACAGCTATGTTTATACCAACGACATGAACGGTGACGGTATTTCAAATGACCTCATCTACATCCCCGCTACTAAAGACGAGCTTAACTTCAAGACGGCTGCTGACCGTGACGCTTTCTGGAACTACCTCGAGCAGGACAGCTACCTTAAGAACCACAAAGGACAGTATGCCGAGGCCTACAGCGCACGCTCTCCCTGGACCCACCGCTTCGACCTCCGCATCATGGAAGAGTTCCAGTTCAACGTTGGCAGTGCAAAGCACGCTATCCAGCTCAGCTTCGATTTCATGAATATCGGTAACCTCATCAACAGCCGCTGGGGTGTTACCCGTGTAAATACTAATACATACGGTAAGGGTATCCTCAAATATGAAGGTGTTGACGCCCAGAACAAGCCTATCTTCTCAATGGCTAAGATGAACGGTGAATATCTCACCAAGAGCTACGACTATTATCGCTATAATACCGAGTGTTGGCAGCTCCAGGTGGGCCTGAAGTACATCTTCAACTAATCGCTCAGGCTGATTTTTTAAATACTCTCCAATAAATCGCAGCCGGGTCCTTCTCACAAGGATCCGGCTGCCAGTTTTATCAGATGACTGAATTTGGCGGAATGGGTAACAAGAGTTATCTTTGTAGCTAAAGAAATTAGAATATGAAAAAAGCATTGATCACGGGAGTAACCGGGCAGGATGGCTCGTTCCTGTCAGAGTTCCTACTTGAAAAGGGATATGAGGTGCATGGCACCATTCGCCGTTCGTCGGTCGACTTCAGGGAGCGTATCGCGCACCTTGAGGGCCGTCCTAATTTCCATCTCCATTATGCTGACCTGAGCGACTCGATGTCACTCATGCAAGTTATAAGCAAGGTGCGCCCTGACGAAATATACAATCTCGCTGCTCAGAGTCATGTCCAGGTGTCTTTTGATACGCCTGAGTACACGGCCAATGTTGATGCTACAGGCGTTCTGAGGGTATTGGAGGCTGTCAGAATGTGTGGCTTGACAGGCAAGACACGCATCTATCAGGCATCTACCTCCGAGCTCTACGGGAAGGTCGAGCAGGTGCCTCAGAACGAGGAAACGCCATTTCATCCTTATTCGCCTTACGCCGTGGCAAAGCTGTACGGTTTCTGGATTGTGAAGGAATACCGTGAGGCTTACGGTATGTATTGCTGTTCAGGCATTCTGTTCAACCATGAATCAGAGCGCCGTGGCGAGACATTTGTAACACGTAAGATAACGCTTGCGGCTGCACGAATTGCGCAGGGCAAGCAAGAAAAGCTTTATCTGGGTAACCTTTCGAGTTTGCGTGACTGGGGATATGCCCGCGACTATGTAGAGTGTATGTGGCTAATCCTCCAGCAACCGCAGCCTGATGATTATGTGATTGCCACAGGCGAGCAGCACTCAGTCAGGGAGTTCTGTGCTCTCGCGTTCAAACGGGTGGGAATCGACCTGATATTCGAGGGAGAGGGAGCCGATGAAAAGGGTATAGATGCCAAGACTGGCAAGGTGCTTATTGAAGTGTCGCCTGATTTCTATAGACCCACTGACGTCGTAAATCTCCTCGGCGACCCGTCAAAAGCAAAACGCGAATTAGGTTGGAATCCGGCTAAAACGAGTTTTGAGCAGCTCGTGAACCTCATGGTGGATGCTGACATGGCAAAGGTGGCCATGGAACGGGCCGGAGAGCAGGTGCGCACCAATCTTGAAGAATTCCTCGAAAAAGGCATAGTAAAGTAAGAGAGTCGTACAAATGTATGACGCTCTAAGGCTCTCACTTCTCAAGATGCCGGTGGCGTGCGGGGAGGGTAGGAGCGATTATGGTTTTTAGTGTTGATGGTTGCAATAATATTCGCGTGGGTTCGTTATAAGTGTAATGAGTAGAACCCTGAAAATATTATCCATCATTATAGCGCTGGCTACGGTGATTCCGCTGTCGGCTGGTTCGCCGCGACTGAATAATAAGATTCAGAACCGCCCGTATGCCGACTTGCGTCCCTGGCACTTGGGCTTTTCAGTGGGGCTACACACTCAGGACATACGCTTCGCCCACAACGGCCTTGTTACCGAAGAAGGCGAAACGTGGTTCATGGAGCAACCGGCTTTCTCACCGGGCTTCTGTGTAAACGGCCTTTTTGACCTGAGGCTTAACGACTATTTCTCAGTGAGATTCACTCCCGGCATGTATTTCGGTAACCGTGAGATTTCAATGATCAATACCTCGGCTACTGAGGATGCCGTGGGACCGGAGGCACGCATTAAACAGAATCTCAAGTCAACACTCGTGGTTCTCCCTCTCGATATCAAGTTTGCAGCTCAACGTTTTCGTAACTGCCGTCCTTACCTCGTGGGTGGAGTGATGCCCACGATTGACGTGTCAAAGAAGCGTCCTGACTATATCAAGCTGAAATCTACTGACGTTTTCCTTGAAGTGGGTTTCGGTTGCGATTTCTATCTTCCTTACTTTAAATTCAATCCTGAGATCAAGTTCTGTTTTGGTCTCGCTGATGCCCTCACTCACCGTCGCCCTGACCTGGTGGATGATCCCGGCATGATGAAAATCACTAATTCTCTAAAACGCGCCACAAGCCAGATGGTGGTCCTTACTTTCTACTTTGAATAAGCTTGCCGTCATATTATTCCTTTTGCTGTCAAGCGTGGGAGTGCTCACGCTCCACGCCCAGAGCGATGCCCAGTTCTCACAGTACTATGAAGTCCCGGCTTACTATAACGCGGGTGCCATAGGTAACAGTGACCTGCTGAGGATTCGCGGCGGCATGCGCTTGCAGTGGATGGGTATTCATGGGGCCCCGCGCTCGTTTGTGGGGACGGCCGACATGCCTCTGCGTCTGATGGAGAAACGCTTCGCCGTGGGACTCGTACTTCAGGAGGAGGGTATAGGCTTGTACAACAATCTGGCTCTTGGCGCGCGCCTTGCATATCATCAACCCCTGTTCAAGGGGCGCCTGAGCGCCGGTGTGGGCCTCGGCTTCATAGACCAGTCATTCAAGGGCTCGGACGTGTTCCTGCCTGACCAGGACGACTTCCATCAGGGAACTGACGAGGCGATACCCACCAATGACATCCGCGGCACGGCATTCGACCTCAGTGCCGGTATCATGTACACTCACCCCCGCTTCTGGGTGGGAGTTTCAGTAAACCACATCAACAACCCCACCATGAGGTTGTCAAGCGAGGTGGAAAACAGCACTGCCGAGACCGGCTTCAACTACGAATTTACAGCCGGCCGGGTGGGCTATTTCATGGCCGGGAGCAATATTCCGATAAAAAACACGTTATTAGAAGTGATTCCCTCGCTGTTAGTCAAGAGTGACTTAACCTTTACCAGTGCTGAGGCTACTGCCCGCCTCAGGTACAACAAGTTCCTCACCGCGGGCGTGGGTTACCGCTATAAGGATGCCGTCAGCATCATTCTGGGTGCCGAGATTAAAGGGTTCTACATTGGTTACAGCTATGACTACTCAACCAGCGCCATTGCCCGTGCATCGAGCGGTAGCCACGAGCTCATGGCCGGTTACAGCCTCAAGCTTGATTTCAGCGATAAAAACAAGAATCGACACAAAAGCATACGCATAATGTAAGCATATAAGACTTTCAGCCTATGAAAAAATCAATCATATATCCCTTAGCATCACTCCTTGCCGTGGCGGCTGCATCATGCGCGGCCGGTTCTCACTCCTCGGCCGGCGGTGAAGTTACCGGTGTGGGTGGCTCAGCGTGGACTGAACCCACCCCCTACGGCATGGTTCTCGTGTCACGCGGGGCAATCCAGATGGGGCCTGCTGCCGACGATTCTCTCCTCAACATCAAGGCTGCCCCCAAGGGTATGTCGGTTGATGCTTTCTGGATGGACGAGACTGAAATCACTAACTCCAAATACAAACAGTTCGTATTCTGGGTGCGCGACTCTATCATCCGCGAGCGTCTGGCTGACCCCGCCTACGGCGGTAATGAAGACTTCAAGATTGAGGAGGACCGCGAGGGCAATCCCGTGAAACCTTACCTCAACTGGAACAAGGCTATACCGTGGCGTAACCCCAACGAGGACGAGCAGCGTGCCATCGAGAGTCTCTACCGCACTAATCCCATCACAGGACAGCGCGAACTTGACCCTGAGCAGCTGAATTATCGTTACGAGACATATAACCACACGGAGGCTGCCAAGCGCCGCAACCGTCTTAATCCCAAGCGTAGGGAGTACAATACTGACCGTCCCGTTCCCACTGAGACACCGGTTATCTCAAAAGATACAGCTTACATTAATGATGAGGGCGAAATTATCCGCGAGACTATCACCCGCGGGCTCACAGGTGACTATGATTTTGTTAATACATACATTGTCAACGTCTACCCTGACACCACGGCATGGATTAACGACTTTGAGAATGCTTATAACGAACCTTACGTACGTTTATATTTTTCTAACGGCGGCTACAGCGAGTATCCCGTTGTGGGTGTGAGCTGGGAGCAGGCTAACGCATTCTGTAACTGGCGCACTGACTATCTCAAGCGTTCGCTTGGACGCGAGGGAGTGTACATTGAGCCCTACCGCCTCCCCACTGAGGCTGAATGGGAATTTGCAGCGCGCGCCGGCGTTGACGAGAATCCTTATCCCTGGGATGGTGACCTGCCCATGAGTGCTGATAAAGGCTGTTTTTATGCCAACTTCAAGCCCAACGACGGAAACTATGCCAAGGATGGTCACGTAATCACTTCACGCGTGGGTACGTATGCTCCTAACGATTTCGGGCTCTATGACATGGCTGGTAACGTGAGCGAGTGGACATCGACTGCGTTCACTGAAAGCGTGAGCCGTCTCACATCTGATCTCAACCCCGAGTACCGTTACGATGCAGCCGTTGAGGACCCCTACAAGATGAAACGTAAAATCGTGAGAGGTGGCTCATGGAAGGATGTAGCACGCAATATCCGCAGCGACATTCGCATGTGGGAATACCAGAACGAACAGCGCTCTTACATTGGATTCCGTTGCGTAAGGTCCCAGATAGGCTTTGCCCGCGGCCAGAAACTCAACTACGGTAAAAATAAATAAAACTGACACTTAACTCTCAATTATACAATATAATGGGTAAGATTAAACGTTATCGTAACGTCGTGACTCAGTTCATAGCCAGCGAGGGCGGTCAGCGATTTTTTAATTTCGCTTACAGCATTGGTGCCGCTATCGTGATTTGGGGTGCGCTCTTTAAGATTCTGCACCTCCCCGGCGGTAATATACTTCTCTCTATCGGTATGGGTACCGAGGTGTTCATGTTCATCCTCTCAGCCTTTGACCGTCCCGCTCCCGAGTATAAGTGGGACCGTATATATCCCCAGCTCCTTGATGCTGATGCTGAGCCGCAGCAGATACCTGTGCAAGGTGGTGCACCCGCCTATGGAGGCGCAGTTCCCGTCCAGGCCGGTGTTCCCATTCAGGGTGGAGCAGTTGCTTCAGCCCCCGCAGCAGCTATAGAAGGCGAGGATGTCCCCGCAGGCAAGAAAGGAAAACGTTCAGGCGGCGGTGCAGCTCCCGCCGGTGGAGCGGCTTTCTATGGTACTCCCATTGTCATCAATGGCTCAATCAATGCCGGCTCGGGCTCAGCGGCTCCTCAGGGTTCATCATCTCCCGCGGCAGGTACCATTCCGGCCGGAGCACCAAACACTGTTGCCGGAGCTCCCGCCAGTGCTATCACGGGCGTTCCCGGAACAGCCAACAACGTAATCGACCAGATGCAGGCGATGGCTGACGAGATGCAGCAGCTGCGTGAAAGCACCCGCCGTCTCAATGAGGTTTCAGACACGCTCCTGCAGTCTTACAAGGCTATCACTGACAACTCGGAGGATATTACGGCCAACTCTACCGGCTATGTGGACCAGATGCAGGCGCTCAACCGCAACATCCAGGGTCTCAATACTATCTATGAAATCCAGCTCAAGAGCGTGTCAAGCCAGCTCGATGCTATTGACCGCGTGAACCGTGGCATCAAGGAAATAAGCGAGATGTACATGAACACCGCTGGCAATACCGCCCGTTACAGCGAGGAAGCTGAAAAGCTTGCTGATAACATGAAACGTCTCAACGAGGTTTACGAAAAGATGCTCACTGCAATGACAGTCAACATGGGCATGCCCCGTCAATGAGTTCCTCTCCTTCGTTTATCGCATACCCCTCCTCCAATACAGTTATAACTCCCCGAAAATCGACGTTACTATAAACGTTAACAAGTAAATATGGCAGCAAATAACAACCGGCTTTCACCACGACAGAAGATGATAAACCTCATGTATATCGTCCTCACTGCCATGCTCGCCCTGAACGTTTCGAGCGACGTTCTCAACGGTTTCACTCAGGTCGAGGACGGCTTGAAGCGCACTAACGAGAATGTTGAGCAACGTAATGCCGCTATCATGGACGCGCTGAAAGCATTCAGCGAGCAGAACCCTGACAAGGGTGGCCCGTGGTATGCTAAAGCTACCGAGGTGCGTGAGAACACACGTGAGCTCTTCGAGCTTGTTGACTCGCTCAAGCACCTTATCGTCATGAAAGCTGACGGCAAGGATGGCGACGTAAACAACATCAGCAACCGTGATGACCTCGAGTCAGCAGCCGTAGTAATGCTTAATCCCACCAATCAGCGAGGCCGCCGGCTGCGTCTTGATATTGATGCCTATCGCGAATATATCACCACGCTAATTGCCGACCCCGCAAAACGTAAGAGTATCGAGGCAGCTCTCTCGACTGATCCCGTCAACACTCCCGGTGTCAATGCCGAATCACTATGGGAAGAAGCCAAGTTTGACAACCAGCCCGTGGTTGCAGCTGTAACTCTCCTCACGAAACTTCAGAACGACATAAAATATGCTGAGGGTGAAACCCTTGCAACTCTTATGGACAATGTCGACGCCGGTGACGTGCGCGTAAATGAGCTCAACGCCTTCGTTATCCCACAGTCTCGTTTCGTAATGCGCGGCGGTAAATATCAGGCCAACATCGTGCTCGCGGCGGTCGACACCACTCAACGTCCCTCAATCTATGTCAACGGGTCGCTGCTTGCCAACAATCACGGAACCTATGAAACCGTTGCGGGAGCATCAGGCAACTATGATTACAAAGGCTATCTTGAGGTTCCTCATGGTGACGGCACCGTGACTCGCCACGAATTCGAGTCAAGCTATACGGTAATCGACCCCACCGCCACTGTATCAGCAACCATGATGAACGTGCTTTATGCAGGCATCGATAACCCTATAAGTATATCAGTTCCCGGCGTAGCCAATACCGGCGTAACTGCCACGATATCCAACGGAACACTTACGCGACAGGGTGATCACTGGATTGCTCGTCCGGCCAACGTGGGACAGGAAGCCGTCATCACCGTCAGCGCCGATATGGACGGTCGCCGCATGGACATGAGTCAGACTAAATTCCGCGTGCGCAAGCTGCCTGATCCCACCCCGTTTATCATCTACAATGATGCTCAGGGCAATCGCGAGCTCTACCGCAGCGGTAGCGGTGCGATTGCCAAGGGAGCCCTGCGCCAGTCCCCCGGTATCGAGGCAGCTATTGATGACGAGCTCCTCAACATTGCTTTCAACGTACAGTCATTTGAAACCGTTTTCTTTGATTCAATGGGTAACGCGTCAATTGAGCGCAGTGAGGGCTCAGCCTTCTCTCAGCGCCAGCTTGACCGCTTCTCGCGCATGAGATCAGGACAGCGTTTCTATATATCTCAGGTTAAAGCTGTGGGACCTGACGGTGTATCCCGAACTCTCGCCCCCATTGAAGTCATTGTCAAATAAATAGAATTTCCCAGTAACGATCATGAATATATCTAAAATAATGCGTCAGTTAATTCTCCCTGCGTTGCTGTGTGCATCGCTCGGAGCATTTGCGCAGTCAAGCCAGTCAGGAAGTAGCGGCATTCGCCGTGGAGGTAGTGACCGTGATAAAAAGGAGGCTGAAACAGCGCCGGGCGTATCTCAGCGCATGCAGTCATTCTATCAGGATAACGGAGGCTCGGACGCCGACCTTCAATGGATGCGTGTCATTTACCGTTCACTCGACCTCGAAGACCCGCAGAATGCCTCTCTCTATTTCCCCGAGGAGCCGGCTGAGGACGAGGAAAGCCTCATACGCATGATTATGCGTCTTGTCACCTCAGGCAAGATTCCTGCTTACGAATTTCTTGACGGCCGCGAGGATTTCTCGGAAAAGAACCGCATCAATATCCCTGAGGTTCTTGACCGTTTCAGCATCCCTTACACTCAGGCTAAGGGCTCAACTGAGAAAAATCCACGCTACGAGATCGCTCCACAGGATATTCCTGCGTATGATGTCAAGGCTTACTATATTATCGAGCGCTGGGAGTTCGACACCCGCTCTAACAAGGTTGACGTCAAGGTTGATGCCATTTGTCCCGTAATCGTGAGTGCAGGCGACTTTGGTATGGAGAGTCTCCGCTATCCCATGTTCTGGGTAAAACTTGACCCCTTGCGCCCTTATCTCGCACAGCAGGATATTTTCGTGGACGATGACAATAACCTCACCCGTTTCACTTACGATGACTTCTTTGCGATGAACCTTTACAAGGGAGAGATTTACAAAACCCGAAACCTTGCCAACAAGTCAATGGTACAGCTTTATCCTGACCCCGACGATCTTAAGCGCGCTCAGGATAGCATCCAGAATCGCCTCGATACTTACGACAAATACCTGTGGGTTCCCACCCGTGAGGAGCTTCAGGCTCGCCAGGAGGCTGCCGACTCAACCGCGGTTGCCAACGGCAAGGAGAAACCTAAGCGTGACATTCCACGTCGCACCTCGCGCAGCCCCAGAACTTCTAAATTCAAGGATAACGACGGACCAAAGTCTCAGACCTCATCAAGCAATGCGGTTCGCTCCGTTCGCCGTCGCAAGTAAAACGGTCATCCGTCTCTCTCTTCACATGCTCTATAGTCCATTCCATCATTCCATTATGAAACGTATTTTATCAATTGTTTTGATTCTCCTGCCCGCATGCTTCAGTGCATCCGGGCAGTTGCCGTTACCTCAGGTACCCTCATCTCTCACTGACCCTTCGATGCGTGCTGATTATGTAGCTCTCCATTTCTATGACGCAATGGACTGGAACAGTTGGGCTGAAATCGACGAGGAAAGTCTGCTTCAGGACTGGGCAAATTTCCTTAGTGTCCTCCCTCATTGCTCGGCTGAAGGACGCCAGGCAGCTGTTGATAAGCTTACAGGCTCGCTCCCGGCCGACGCTATCGAGACCTATTCCAACATGGCTGAAGATTATCTCACGATGCCTGATTCGGAGCTGTTTGACGAGCCAACCTTTATAATGATACTCCAGTCTCTCTCTAAAGCACCGGCCACATCAAAAGCGCTGGCCTCAGCTTTCAAGGCTCGCTACGAATATCTGGAGCGTGCCCTTCCCGGAACCACCGCACCGGATATTTCGACCGGAACACTTCAGGGAGCCCTCGGTATTGAAACTGATGAGTTTACTGAGCTTAAAGACCTTGCAGGAACGGCTGACCGCATCATGATCATATTCTACGATCCTGAATGTGAGGACTGCCACGCACGCATGGAATATCTACTTGAGAACCCCGAGACACAAGGTCAGGTGAACAACGGGGAGCTATATATAGCGACCGTGCGCATCACTGATGATGTTGAGGAAATCTATCCTATTCTCTCCGTCCCCTCCATCTACATGATCGACGGCTCCACCCTCACCGTCCTCTCCCGCGAATAACCCGTGACTATCAGTAATTGGCGCCTATTGTTAGCACAATTATAGGATACTGTTTATAAACCAAACAGCGATAGGTGTTCCTCACTTTCAGCGGGACTTTCTTTAATAGTACCTATAATTAGTTCCAAATCATAATCATCAATAGCCCCCAAGAAGTTCCATTCGTCAAACTTATGAGGGTATGCCATCTTGAGGCGTACACAATCAACAAACGAATCGTATCTCAAAAACGGATATTTAGAGTGTTTTATCGGCATGTGATACATTCTTAAGTGTGCCGGTAGGTTCTTATTTATCTGAGAATTAATAATTACACCGCCATAAGCTATTCCGGTAGAATCAAATCCCAGCACTACAAAATACTTATCACGTGATGAATCACCTGCTTTGGGCTTTATGCCGTTAGCCTCAGTCATTGTGATTTCATAGACATCTCCCACTTTGACGGTATGTATAGCCAAACGAGACAACTCATCTTCATTTAAGGCATCTGAGATTTTCATTATTTCAGTGATGAGTCAATTCGTAACTGTTCTTCAATATATTCAAGAATAGCCTCATCAGCGTTTAGGATTTTGGCTATTGATACGGGAGAAATTATATTGTTACCATTTACCCTGCGATTTGCCTCACTCCAGGCTTCATCGTGTGACTTGTACATAAGCTGAGTAAAGGTCAAAGATTTATTCTCATCTATGGACTTATTTAAGGCTTCGATTTCTGATTTTGAGAGAAATTTTAGATTTGCCTTCTGTTTGGGTAATAAAACATTTGGGGCATCCTCTCCCGCAAATTTTGTTACAGCGGCTAATTCCTCGGCAAGACGGATTTTTGGGGTATTCAATTCCTTGATGGCGTCATACAGTATAGAAGGTACTGGTCCATATTTTAGAGCTCTAAATTCATCCGGAACAATTCTACTTCCCCACTTTGCAAGGTGTTCCATCTCAGCAAAGTAGAGAATCTTGAATACGTGGTAAAAATCGATTCCACCCGTTCTTTCAAGTATGTACAGAACCATTTCTATAAGTTTTCGGCTTTCAAATTGGGTCATTGTGATTAGTCCTCTTTTTAAGTAACAACTTGGGATGAAAAAGAAATAACGGTTTAATTTACAAATATATTCATTTTAATCAAGAATACGAAATTATTTGTATTTCATCTATATAATCTGCTATTTATTGGTAGTTTAGACTGTTTTAGCGCTCGGCTCGCATGGGGTTGTTGAGGAAATCCTGGTAGGCGAGTCTTATGCCGTCAGCGAGCTCGGTGCTGTAGGTCCAGCCAAGGGCTGTTGCCTTGCTGACATCGAGAAGCTTTCTTGGCGTGCCATTAGGGCGCGATGTGTCCCATTTTATTTCACCCTCAAACCCGACAACCTTTGCAACTAATTCAGTAAGGTCCTTGATTGAAAGCTCCTTGCCTGTTCCGGCATTCACCGTCTCGTTGCCGCTGTAGTTATTCATGAGGAATACACACAGGTTAGCCAAGTCATCAACATACAGAAATTCGCGCAGCGGGCTGCCGTCACCCCAGCAAGTAACCGAACTTACCCCGTTTATCTTAGCCTCATGGAAACGCCTAATGAGCGCGGGGAGCACGTGGCTGTGCTCGGGGTGGTAATTATCATTGGGACCATAAAGATTGGTGGGCATTACCGAGATAAAGTCAGTACCATACTGACGATTAAGATACTCGCAATATTTTAACCCTGAAATCTTGGCCAGGGCGTAAGCCTCATTAGTTGATTCAAGAGAAGATGTAAGCAGGCAAGATTCGGGCATGGGTTGCGGAGCCATGCGGGGATAAATACATGATGACCCAAGGAATTCCAGTTTCTTAACGTCATTGCGCCACGCAGCGTTAATTACGTTCATTTCCAGCATCATGTTTTCATACATAAAATCAGCCGGAGATTTGCTGTTGGCAATGATACCGCCCACTTTAGCTGCTGCCAGAAATACGTAATCAGGACGCTCTACCTCAAAGAACGCATTGACCGCGAGCTGATTGGTTAAATCCAGCTCGGCGTGTGACCGTGTAATGATATTCGTATATCCTTGACGTTTTAGCTCGCGCACGATGGCTGAACCAACCATCCCGCGGTGACCCGCAACATATATCTTGTCTTCAGGAAACATATTAGAGTCTTAAGTTTCTATGATTAGTGGAATTCGATGCCTAATTTGACTGAGAGCATCGCTTTACCGGTAGAGTCGGGGAATCTTTCAAAGCAGTGGATTGAGGTGCCTACGCCTATGTTCAATGCGATTTTTCTGCTGACTGCGCATCGATATCCTATTGACGGATTGATAAACATCCAATTGACAAAACCATCAGAATTCAGGTATGAACCTAATCTCAAATCAGCAAACAGAGGAACTTTTCCAATATTCCAGTCAGCACGACCTGAAGCATAAACCGGAATGGCAATGCCACATGAGAACCAGTCATAATTCGTCGTGCCAAATGCAAGTCCAAGACCTCCACCCGCAAAGAAGTGCTTGTTAAACTGGTAACCTTGTGTAGTCGTAACACTTGATATGCTGTAAACTATGTCATGGCTACTCTGAGGATATTTTTTTTTGAATACAGCTTCGGCATTCAGGTCAACAAAGCCTCGGTATCCTTTAATAGGCTCGCTTGCTGTGGCCTCAAGGGCCACAAATGCTATCAAAGTCAATATAAGTCTCCTAAGTATTTTCATTGTACCGATGTCGATGCTTTTATGAAAAAAAATAATATGGGCCGATCGTACAGGCGTTTAGCTCATTTTGACGGGGATGATGTAGCCGTTCTCGTCAAACTTGAGGCTGTCCATGCACACCACGCGCTCGCTGCCGCCGCGGCTCCCTATGGGGTGGCGGTGGTAGATAATGTAATACTCATCCTCGCCCGGACCTTTGATTACTGAGTGGTGACCTGCACCGGTGCCTTTCTCGGGGTCCTGTTCAAGGATTTTACCTACGCGCTCGAACGGGCCGAGTGGATTGTCGGCAATGGCGTAGGCCACGCAGTAGTCGGGTCCCATCCATCCGCCTTCTGACCACATGAAGTAGTACTTACCGTTGCGCTTGAGCATGAAAGGTCCTTCGACATAGTTCTGGGGAGTAACTTCCTTGTAAATGTCGCCGTCATCGAAGGGGATGACTGACAGAAGGTCGTCAGAGAGGCGCACTACGTTGCAGTGTCTCCATCCACCGTAATACATAAGGTACATGCCGCTCTCCTCGTCGTGGTAAACGAACTGGTCAATGGGCTGGGCTCCATTGATGATAGAGTCAATGAGAGGTCGTCCGAGAGCGTCAGAGAAGGGTCCCTCGGGACGGTCAGCAACCGCAACACCGATACCGCCCACCTGCTCGTTGTTCTGGATGTCGTTGGCACCGAAGAATATATAGTATTTGTCGTTGGCTTTTATAACTGAGGGAGCCCACAGCGCGTACTTTGCCCAGCTGATGCTGTCGATTGAGAGCACGGCGGGGTGTTTGGTCCACGTTACAAGGTCGGGTGATGAGAATGCGTCCATGTGGGTCTGGATGTTATACTCGGGATTGATTGCATCGGTAACGCGGTGGAGGTCAGCTTCGTATTTTACTGAATCTTCTCCCCATAATAGTGAAAGAGTGGGGTAGACCCAGTACTGATTATCCCACACTATGCCTTCAGGATCGGCATACCAGCCGGGGAAAATAGGGTTTTCTGCACGGGTTACGGGAGCGGCTGAGCGAGCCTGAGTACAAGCGGCTAAAAGCAGCAGTGAGCCGGAAGCCAGAGTAAGTAATTTCTTCATTATTAATGTGATAAATAAACGGTTATTTAGTTTCGGTGGGGAATTTATTGGGGAAAGAGAGGGGCACGGCGGGACGCATCATGGCTCGTACTATGAAGAACAGGCCAATGAGGATAAAGGGAATGCTGAGAGCCTGTCCCATGTTCATGCCCCATGTCTGTACCATGTTGTCCTCAAAGCCTACCTGATTGTTCTTCAGATATTCGATAGCGAAACGTCCGGCAAAGAGCAGAGTGAGGAATACCCCGAAAATCAAGCCGGGGCGACCCTCGGCGTTGCGCTTCCAGTACATCCACATGAGCAGACCGAAGAGCGCGAGATACCATGCTGCCTCGTAGAGCTGGGTGGGGTGAGAAGGCTGGCTGAAAATGGGGTCGGCGCCATGCATCCAGGCATTGATATTGGTAATGAAACGGAACGCCCATGGAGCGTCAGTGGGATGACCGTAAATCTCGTGGTTCATGAGGTTGCCTATGCGTATGAGGGCACCTACGAGCGCGATGGGAATCACCAGTCGGTCAAATGTCCACAGCGGGGAGCGCTTGGCGGTTATCCACGAGAAGCACAGGACACCGATGATTACGCCTATCGTACCGCCGTGACTGGCAAGTCCACCCTCCCAGATGTAGAGAATCCTGATGGGGTCCTGGCTGTAAACGTCCCATTCATAAAAGAATACGTGCCCCAGGCGGGCGCCGATAACCGTGCCGGCCATTACCCAGAGCAACAGCGTGCCGAGCCATTTCTCAGGCGCACCCTCGTGCTTGAAAATGCGTTCCTCAATCTTGTAGCCGATGAGGAAACCTATTGCAAACATCAAGCCGTACCAGCGCACGGTTATGAACGAATCAATGAGGCGCGGGTCGGCCTCCCATGTGATAAAATCAAGTAGCATTATCTTATAGTCATTATTCGTGAAAATAATAGCTTAAAAAGCTATCTACCGCAAATATACAACAATTTCCGCAACTACTGAAACATTATCTGTATGTTTGGATGACGCGAATCCTCACTTTGCACCCCGCTTGATGCAGCCGCGAATTCCTAAAGCAATTCTCAAATATGTGTGAAATGCTACTCTTCTGTATAATATTCTTAGCTTTTTCTTTTGAGCTAATGGAAATAATTGTATATTTGCAAGTTATCTAAACGTATAAAATCAAATACCATATGAAAGCTTTCTTAACTCTATTTTTCGCCTTTGTTGCTATTGCAGCAATGCATGCTTCCGAGCCTTTTAACGGTCGTCTGGTTGACATTAATGGTAAACCTATAAAGGGGGCCAGAGTATATGTAAGTAATCCCAAACGTAGTGTAAAATCCGATAAAGAAGGTGAATTTGAATTAGCTGATTTAAAATCAACTGACACGTTACATGTTAAACTCAAAGAGATGGTGTATGAAATACCTGTGAACAACAGTAGAGGAATGCAAATCATCATTGATGATAAATCTACGGAGGATAAAGAAGAACAGGAGGAAATCAATATAGGAACCGGAAAAATTAAGAAACGAGACTATTTAGGACCGTATAGTGGAGTTACACACGAACAGCTCGTTGCAACCGGCGAAACTGATCTTATCCAGGCCATGCGTGGATTAGTACCCGGAGTGCAAGTTGTCGGAGAAAACCTGAGGATACGTAATTCCATGTCTGTTAATGCACCCTCCGATCCTCTTTGGGTCATTGACGGTTCTGAGTCAACAATTGCTCCATCCCTCACAGTCATGGAAGTAGAGAGGGTCGAAATCCTTAAAGATGGCGCAGGATACGGAACCCGCGGTGCCAACGGCGTGATAATCGTCACCCTGAAATAAATACTGTTAAGCAACAACTTAGTAAAATAGCTAATCCGTAACATGACAAATATTCTTATGAGAACTTTAATATCCTTATTCGTTGCCTTTGCTGTTATTGGATCTATTCATGCTTCCGAACCATTTAACGGGATAGTAGTCGATATGGATGGCCATCCTATCAAGGGTGCAAAAATATACGTTCATAATCCCAAGAAAAATGTGAAATCCGATAAAAAAGGTGAATTCGTATTGACTGATGTAACATCTACAGACACATTACACGTAAAGGTCAAAAAGAAAGTGTATGAAGTTCCTGTAAACGGTAGTAAAGGGAAGCGTATCATTGTAGGAGATATTTCAACCACTGGAATAGAGGATTTTGAGGAGAAAAACGTAAGGAAAGAATCTGTGAGGGAGCGAGGCTATTTGGGACGTTCAAATAATTTATACCGGCGTAACAGACGTCATTAAAGCCATGCGAGAATCCACCAATAAAGTAAAGTTATTACTGTTATAATAATTAATATTAGACGTCTCATAATTTTTCGAGATATCTAATATTAATTATTTCAGGAGTTGTATGTGACGGCAACGTGCTCAAATCTATTTTGAACAATATAAATAATAATAATCTCTGTCGTCGTTAATATCTCCGCTAACATATTGTCTAACACAATGTCCACGAATGTCTGAATTCCAGCAGCATTCGTCTCCTTCTAACAGACCGTTGCATGCTATTATCTGAGCAAATTCTCCTGATGGACATTCTGTTGCGGATGTGGGATCAATAGAATCCAAAATTGCTCTGATCTTCTTAGCTTCTTCAGCACTTATTGGCTCAAAAGTCGGTTTCTTTTTGTCTGTTTCCATAGAAAAAATTTAAAGATTTATAATATAAAATTATCTCGACACATTAATGTGTTTTTCTTAAGAACAATACTTCTATGAGAGTAGTTCTTGCAGATGGTTATTTTACAGCTATTTAACGATCAAGTGCTGAAACAAGGAAAGATATGTCGCGGACATTCTTTCAGCTGAATAGATATTGCGGATCCGTTTACGACTTTCCGAGATAATCTTTCTTCTCTTTTGGTGCGCACAATCCTATGCTTCCTCTATTTTGGCGGTTAATGATTGTACAAAGTGAGTTGTGCGTGTCACATCAGACCCTATAGAGGCAACAAATCCGTTCACTCATCATTTTAATAGCATTGTTGGTTTATGCAATAGCATTTAATCTTTCTTACGCAAAGGTATTTAATGATGAGATTTTTTATGTATATTTGCATATCAGTTAAATTACATAAATCAAATGCCATATGAAAGCTTTCTTAACTCTATTTTTCGCCTTTGTTGCTATTGCAGCAGTGCATGCTTCCGAGCCTTTTAACGGATTGCTCGTCGACTTTAATGGTAAACCTATAAAAGGAGCCAGAGTGTATGTTCATAATCCCAAGCATTACGCAAAATCCGATAAAGAGGGAAAATTCGGATTGACTGATGTGAAATCTACCGATACATTACATGTTAAAACACATAAAATGACTTATGAAATCCCTGTGAACGGTAGTAAGGGAATGCGTATTACTATAGGAGAATTATCAGCTACAGGCGCGGAAGATCAAGAGCTCATACGTATGGGTACCGGATATGTAAAGAAAAGAGAATATTTGGGACCGCGTAGCGGAGTTACCCACGAGCAACTGGTTGCTACCGGGCAAACTGATCTTATTCAGGCCATGCGTGGATTAGTTGCTGGAGTGCGGGTTGTCAATAATGATTATGGGAAAGACGATAAAGTCAAGCAAGAAAAAGATAGAATAATAAGTGGACCAAATCTAAGTATCCGTAATTCGATGTCCTTTAATGCTCCGACTAATCCTCTGTGGGTTATTGACGGGACAGAATCAATTATTCCACCATCCCTCACTGTTATGGAAGTCGAGAGCGTTGAGATTCTGAAGGATGGTGCCGGTTATGGAACACGTGGAGCCAACGGCGTGATAATAGTCACTCTCAAAAAATAAATGATTTATAAAACAAGACGTCTCATGGTATAATCTTGAGACGTCTTATAATATTACAGTAGGTAAATACCTAAGTAAGAATTCAAAATTAAACGATAGTATTTTTTAAGTAAGCGTAACAAAATATTTCTTTCAATCTTTTATACTATCGATGGTTGTAAATCGGTATATATCAAAATTCTTCATCAGTCATGAAGCACGCTTCACTCCTTCTTCAAATTTTAATCTATCCTCGATTTTCACCTCATAGATAGTATAAATTAATTTTGAACACTTACTTATCATGATATTTAAGAGCTTATTGATACGTACCGGAACAATATAGTTCTCCAAACTCGTCGTGCTGTTGGTTAACGCATCGACCATAATTGCTCGAATCCCAGCAACACTCATCCCAATAATGCTTGCCTTCACATGCCCGTTCCTTAGCTCTGTCTCCAGATGGGCATTCTGTCGCGGATGTGGGATCTATAGATCCTGCTGTAGCTCTAACCTTCTTGGCTTCTTCAGCACTTATTGGCTCAAAAGTCGGTTTCTTTTTGTCTGTCTCCATAGAAAAAAATTTAAAGATTTATAGTATAAAATTATCTCGACACATTAATGTGTTTTTCTTTATAACAATACTTCAATGAGAGTAGTTCTTGCAGATGGTTATTTTACAGCTATTTAACAATCAAGTGCTGAAATAGGGAAAGATATGTCGCGGACATTCTTTCAGCTGAATACATATTGCGGATACGTTCACGACTTTCCGAGATAATCTTTTTTCTCTTTTTAGGCGTACAATCCAATGCTTCCTCTACTTTGGCGGTTAATGATTGTACAAAATGAGATGTGCGTGTCACATCAGGTCCTATAGAGGCAACAAATCCGTTCACCCCATCATTATAAATGTCGGTCAGGCAGTTTCCGTCTGACACCACTACCGGTAAGCCCGCATCCGCCATTTCAATACCAGAATATCCAAAAGGTTCGCTATAGGAAGGCATTATACCCACATCGGCGGCAGCATACCAATATCGTAGATTTTTAGATGGTATAAAACCGGTAAGTATAAGCGATGCAGCCACGGGCTCTATAAGTTTACCGTATTTGGCAAATCCTGAAAGTGAGCCGCACATAACGCAACGCAATCGGGGATGGTTTTTTCGTAACCGCGCGATAGCCATAAGAAGTGGCTCGATGCCTTTGTGTCGCACAGTGCGTCCCGCATAAACTATGATTTCTTCATCATCACTTATGCCGAGACGTTTTCTTGCCTGTGATTTGGTCGGTCTTCTACCTTCCGTACTATTATATCCATTAGGTATCACGTGAATCTTATCGGCGGGAACACCGTATATGCCAATTAGTGTGCTACGGCATGTCTCAGATAAAGCTACGATTGCATCCACGCGTCTATATATCTCTAACTCTTTATCACAGTATTCCTTGACGTAAGTGGCCGTTTCTTCGGGTACCTGACGGGGTACTGTACCATCGACCATAATCTGTTTCAGGAATTTTCTACTTCCGAGTAAGTGACCGCACCATCCCTGATCGTGAATAACAAATACGGTTTTACTTTTTGGGAAACGTTTTTTTAATTCATCAATAAACTGGGCACATGGTGAATGATTTATCAAAAATATGTTGCCATGGCTATCGGGCAACACATCAATCAACATGTCAAAAATTTTATCACCATTTGCACGCCATCCTCCATTGTCATCAGTAAAATTCGGGAAGAAATACTCTTTGAATCCGTCATCATCAACTACTGATGGTTTTTCAACACCAGCCTGGAGTCCTAAAACAATTAATTCCACTTCTTTAGCAAGACCTGGCAGAAGCATTCGTCGAAAAGTTCCTATACCATTGGCTCGCGAACTCTCGAGTTCGTCAACAAAAATTATCCTCATAATACAGTTTTTGGGTTAAGCGCCTTTTATTGGCATGTAAACATAATCCTCCACCGAGAGAGGGGCCTTAATCTCGCGTCCGTTTACCAGCACGGTCGGTGTGCCAGTAAATGATTTACCCGTACGCCAATGTAAGTGTTTGTCAAACTCAATCGAAACATCTGTAGTTGTAGGATCAAGACCCATATTAAGAAAGAAGTCGGCTTTGAGGTTTTTGCCACCGGCATACCAATCCGTCATTATCTGCCATGCTCGCTCTGCACCGAGTTGCTGATAAGCAGCGATAAGATAACGATTGATATCACTTAGATCATCAGAAAAGTAGGTCAAGACATACTGTACACAACAATCATCGGCAGGCATATCCTTAATGTGTTCGTGCATCATGGCACAAGGATAACAGTATGGATTACTGAATACTGTTATGCGATGCTCCGCGTCAGGATTACCAAAAATGAGGCTACTGCACTCAGTATTCTCAACCTCAAGCTCTTTCATGTCATTCATAAATGCGTTCACGACTTTATCATCAGCTTTGAGTCTATTGAACCGCAGCATCCATGTATCACGCTCTTTCATTCGCTTCATAATCATCATGCCGCGTCCTAATGTCATGACCGTAAGTCCATAGGCGGCTAACAGCACAATAAGTGAGGAAATGAGAGCCGGAATACCATTATAATAGTCCAATGCCCCACCAATCCATAGAATCACCGCTTGCAGCCACATCAAGCTGAGCGTAGAAAGACAGAGCATGCACCAACTATGCGCACGGAATTTTTGATACCACACACTCCAGAATGTGAACGGTAAAACCGCAATAGCAATCATCGTCATAGCTGCAATAGCGCCCGGGAAGAATAGAAGCACAAGAAAATTCACGAAAAAGAATCCGGCACCTATCTCGCTCATTTTAGCAAGTCCGAAGAAACTGGCCGCTTTGGATTCGGTAACGTCCTCACAATGACTTTCTTTAATGAGACCGCACAAGCGGTTGGTTAATTCATTATCTATATGTAGTTCCTTTTGAAGAAGTAGATACCCAACACCAATTCCTGCGAGATTAATCAGCATTACTATGTACCACCACCATTCGATACGCAGAATATTCGATGCTATCCCCGCGCCCACGAGCACGGCAGCACAGGTACAGAGAATAAACATTTTCACCTGAGAGAGTAGTTGTTCTTTACGATGTGTTTTATAGTCAGGTTCAATTGAATAATCGGTTTTTCTTAAAGTAAGTAAAATACCATCCCATTTCTCAATAAAATCATTCATTGGGATGTCGTACTTCTTTCCCGCTGCTGTGAGGAGAGAAACCTTTTCATCATGAATTCCCGTGACAATAAAAAAACTACCACCAAGCACTATAACTATTGGGAAACTTATGTTGCAAATCTGTTCTTTGTCTGATAGTTTAGCACAGGTGCTATCTATGTGAAAACGTTTAAGCATTACCGAAAGTCCAAACATCGACTCACGGAAAGGTTGCACTGAATAGAGCTCTTTGACAAACTTCCGGGTGTACTTTACGCCTAAGTAATCAAGAATCTGTGGTAAGATGTTTCTCATAGTTAGATGTTATTTTTTAAATATTAAGATATTAATAAGAAAACGTATTAATAACCTAAGTTGTTTACCTCTAGTTAAAAATTGCAACTTGATATGACGTGGAAAAATCAAAGCAATCTATTAAAGCCTGATTGTTCCCGTTACTTTTGTCGTGTTAGATGAGGAAGAGGACAATAAGCGAGGAGAAGACGAGGGTAATGTTGGCGACGGCATAGGTAATGGTGAATGACAGGTTGGGAACGTCCGAGCCCAGGGCATTTTGAATCGCGCCGATTGAGGCGACGCTACACCTTGCGCCAGCAACGCACCCGAGCACCTCGGGCGTTGAAAACCTGAAAACCTTGTGGGCAATGAATACGCTTATCACGATGCTGATAAACGTGAGCACAAGTCCTACTCCCACTATCGCAATGCCCGCCTCGTGAAGCCCGGTCATCAAGGCGCTTCCGGCCGAGAGCCCCAACACTGAAATGAACATGTTCACACCCAGATTATTTAGAATCCACAGCGCTGAAGACGGGATGTGACCGAATGAAGGGCGCTTGGAGCGTAACCATCCTAACACGAGCCCTGCGAACAATGCGCCTACGCTCACGCCCAGAGCCATGGGGATACCGTTGATGTTAATTGATAGCGCTCCAACGATACAGCCTATGGCTATCCCAAGCCCCAGGAAGACCATGTCAGTGGCATTGGTATCACGGTCAGCATACCCTATGCGAGCGGCTGCCGCGGTGACGTCACACGGCCAACCCACGAGCGTGATTATGTCGCCGCCACATAGTTCAGTATTGCTTTTAAATGGTAATGACAGTCCGTTACGTGTCAAGGATGAAATGGCGATGCGGTCCATGAAATCCTGAGAGCAAAGTTGCCCGAGCGTCTGACCGTCAACATCTTTTTTCGCTATAGTGACCGGCGTCCTTTCAGCACCGAAGTTGAGCAGTTCCTGGTCGGCAATCTCGGGACCCGGAGGAGAGGGGAGGGATGAGATTTCTTCCGAGCGACCGCCCAGGACAATGTTGTCTCCTTTAGAAATGCGTACGTCGGGCGAGGGATCGGTCACCTTTCCGCTTATACGAGCCCTGACGAAAACCACACGCATATTCATTGATTCATAATGCTCGCGGATCTCGGCCGGCGAGCGGGGCGAATCAAAAAATGAATCAGTGACTTCATAAGCGCGGTATACAACGGGGCGTCGAGCCGGAATCATGCCCGGTGCGAGCTGCGTCCCGTTACCACCAAGTTTCTGCTCCAGGTCAGCTACATCAGCCTGAACTTTCTTCATGCCTCCTATCATTTTCGGTGCCATAGCTGATAGAAACCAGGCTGTGAACACGGTGCCTAAAACATAAGTGGCGGCATAGCACGCGGGAATGAGTTTCAGGATGTGGTCTCTTTCCACGGCCTCAATAGGCAGGCTCTTGACAGTATCAGCCATAAGTCCCAGAGAGGCTGACGCGTTCTGTGAACCGGCGAAAAGTCCGCATGCCACCCCCTTGCTATAACCGAAAATCTCGGCGGCCAATACTACAACCACGGCACTCACCAGTGCCGCCACGGCCGAGAATGCCACTATCTTCACTCCGTTCCCTTTGAAAGCCCGGAAGAATTGAGGCCCCACGCCATATCCTACCGAGAACAGGAAAAAGAGGAAGAAAACGGTCTTCACCATGTCAGGAATCTCGATATCAGCTTGCCCTATGACCACTCCGGCAATAAGCGTGGCAGCGACCGATCCTAATGAAAACGAACCGAAACGGATTTTACCGAGCCAGAAACCAAGTCCGAGCGTCAGGAACAGCGGGATGAGTGGATGGGCTTGAAGAAATTGTAGCATAAAAGTTTTGAGTTTAAATAATATAACTCTCACGTAAAATTAAATGTTCAATATGTTATGCGTTATCTTCCTGAAGTGTAAAAATTTTGTACCTTTGTGGAGAACAACCGTTAGGTAACGATGCCTTGAAGGAAACCAACATTATCAAAATAAAACCATGATTAAAAAAATCTTACTTGTCTCGGCAATTCAGCTCACTGCTCTTGGCATGATGGCTGAGAATCACGTGGCACGCCAGTGGAGGGCAACTGACCCCGTGACCGTGCGCGCTCCGTTCATGAACGATACTATCGCTCCTGACGGCAAAACGTATAAGGCTACTGATGTGCTCAGCTCACGTCTTCACGGCAAAATGAGTGACGGAACCTTACTTGAGGCTGATACCGCCGGCATCATTTCACTTAAAGCCGCTGCTGCTGACGGCACAATGCAGATGTTGCAGAGCCGCCTGCGTGCTGCACGTTTTGCCAAGGGTACTCTCAAAGTGACCTCTCAGCTTCCTTTCAAGGTGACACTTGACGGCAATGACATCATCACCAAGGAAAGCGTGCAGAAAGACAGCATTACCGATGCATCTACTTCCTCGGCTCAACTGCGTCTTGAACCGGAACATGACGTGCTTCTTGCTGTAAAGGTTCTCTCGTATGCTACCGACTCGGTCGCTGATCCCACGTTGAAAGTGGAGTTTGTGCCTGACGAGAAATTCAAGGACGTTGAAGTCACCTCAGGCTCAGATCTCAAGCGTCGTTTCGCGCTCAATGACACGGAGTATGTCAATCGCGTGAGAAGCGTGTCAATGAGTCCTGACGGCAAATACCTCATCACTTCATTATCATACGTCTATGGTCCCGGTC
>JAAVGQ010000062.1 GCA_014800105.1 Bacteroidales bacterium
CTCTTCCGGCGCTGCGCGTGCTCAAACATGCTCTTAACTTCGATTACTATCAACCCGAGACCAAATAACACTGTAGCGAACGGCATGAAGTAAGGAGTGAAAAACAGCCCGAGGCAGTCAATCAGGAATCCCATCATGAGCAGTCGCCAGTACTCACCCATCTTTGCGATCGTGTCGCGCAGACGGTGAGAATGCACGCGCTGTTCAGTCTTACGGGCGGTGTGTACACCGTCCCACATATCCATAAAGATTCCAACGATAACCAGCAGGCTCACGATAAGGAATATCCCGAGGAACAGATGCAGCTTACTCCATGGGATTAGCGATTCTACGATAAAGTAATTTTCCATTGTCGATAATATTTAAATCGGTTGATTGGTTACTGTTCAAGGAAGAAGTTCATGATAACCTCGCAGCCCGCTACCGTCCACTTGTCGTTAGAGTCCATGAGACGGCCTAAGCTCTCCTCAGTGAGGGGATCAACCTCTATCTCTACCTCCTTTTCGAGCTCTGACTGCAAGCACTCTCTCAATTCTGAGTTATATTTTCTTGCAGCGGTGTCGTGAAGTACCTTCTCCTCGGGAGTTGCATTGTCAGGCGTCTCCTTAATCTTACGCTCGAGCTTCACAAGTTCATCCCAGTTCTCGGGCCGGAGCTTTTCGATCGCTTCCTGCTCAAGCTTGTCGTATTTCTCGACCTCGGCTTTCACCCGGCTACATGTACGCACGATTTTAAACTTTTCCTGAGTCTCGCATTTTGCCAAGGCAGCCTGTGCCATGATAGCGCTCACACTGATAAGTACTGAAAGTTTGATATTCTTTTTCATTGTCATGTCGGTTTAATGGATTAGTTACTTCGCAACCTCGGTTGCTTCGTTGATGAAGGTTTCAATAGCTGTGAGGACAGCGGCGCGGTCTGCTACCTGAGACTGGCAGCTCATGCCGAATGAATTGTCACCGTTCAGCCACCATGAGGCAAGATACTGACCATCCTCAGTGGTTACCTGCCCGCTCTCTACGCGAGAGTTAGCGGGGTTGTTCGCATCCTTGTGAACAGTGCCCTGCACTGCCATGCCATTGATTACATCACGAAGCGTTGTGCTTGAAGAAATTGTTTCCATAATCGTTTTAATATTTTTTGAGTTAATATTTAGTTTGTTAATTGTTACTGAGCATAGAAGCTGCTTTCGTAGGTATATGTCGTTTCGTCATCGGAAATATAGATGCTTATCGCAAAACTATAGTTACCTGCACGGTCTATGGTAAATGTTTTCGTCAGTGTAGCAGTCGCTCCCGGCTGAACTGTAGTTGACGGAAAACCTCCCTGATTCGTTGTATTCGTACCGAATGTAGTTGTAACACTGCCACCGCCAAAGGTCTTTGCTACCAAACCTTGGTTAGTCACGTTAATCGAAATGCTAACATTAGCGCGGTACGGACCCGTACTACCTCCGCCACCGGACGAACGCACAGTTACGCCACCGAACTCTACATACCATTGTTTTGCTGTGACTATTGTAACCTTTTTGCCCGACATCGTGAACGGGATGCACATCGTGTTGTTAAGTCCGGCAACGTTAAGCTGAGAAAACTGTGAGATAGTTCTGATTGACACGAACGCAAACACCTCGAACTGCTTACCCGAGGGTAGCTTAGTTAGCTCAGCTCGTGGTACGCTGAACCTGAGAACCGAACCGCTGACATTCTTGATAGGCGAACCCAGCGTGATTACTCTCGTGCCAGTGTAGTCATTCATATTACTGCTACCTTTCCCCACACCATCGGTGATGCATAGTCCCACGTAGCAATCTACACCGGGGTTACCATTGCCGAGGCGCGACCAGTCAAAGTCACTTATCTTAAGATTCTTTTCGTGATTCGCTATGGGGAAGTCGAATATAATATTATCATCACTACTAAAAGCATTGATTGTATCACGCTCAATGGGTTCAATCATCTCCTTCGCGGCGTGGTAGTAGCCGTCAAAGTCACCCAGACGAGCCCAATCCCCTTTGCCCGGCTTGTCGTAAGTCCAGTAAGCCGTCTTAGCCCCCGAGTCGGGATTAGGCGAGCCATGAAACATATACATCGCCATATTAGACAATGCGCTGAAAAATGGTATGTTCGTGATGCCATAATGCACCGACACCCTCTCAGCCTCAGTCAAGACAGTGACCTTGTCATACTTTACGGGTTTATACTTCGCCCACTTGTTAATATTGTCCATGGTACAGAGCACCCCTATCTTGGATGATGACCTGCCAAGAGCCTTTGCTACATCCTGAGTGGCAACAGGCTTGGTTACTATTCCGTTGATATATGCCATATATTTTATTGTATTAATGCAGTTACCTCGTTCTTAGAAACTACAGCGTGACTGAATCTAAAGCAACCGTTTTCCTTGTCTACTGTGAGAGTGTAGCCGTCACCAAACTCAATCAAACCCCCACCCACAATAATTTTGCCACGGCTCCTTATGTAGCCCGACACATCCATAATACCTAGTCGTGTGTCAATACCTACCGCAATCTTGCCGGAGCGTGTCTGTCCTGAACACGAGGTTTTGAATGCGATGCCCCAATGCGAATAAATTTCAAGGTTTGCTGATGTATTTTTAGCGTCATCATAGAATGTTGCTTGGTGGTCTGCCGTACCACCCTTAATGTAATTCTCGCCAACTCCAGTTTGCGACATTCGCCACATCGAGGCATTAGCCGTTCCGTTTACATCAAGTCGATAGTCTGCTGTTAATTTACCTACCGCTACATTTCCACCTTGGGAAATAATAAACTTACCATTTTCCGTAAATAATTTTAGTCCATAGAAGCCCCCTAAGGTGACAATATTACCAGCATTAAATCCCAAGCCATACCAAAAAGCATAATCGCCCATGGCTGAACTCTTATCAGCAGGATTTAACGATATACCACGTGAAGACTGAATGCTACCCACGCCCGTCATATCGCCACTGACATTACCCTCGCCGTTGAAGTTCTGCCCCCAGATGGTGCGAACATTGGCAAGCTTGGTGGCAGAGGCGACATTATCATCAATGCAAGCAAAGCGTTTCCACGCTTTCTTGTCGTCTCCCCATCCACTTCTGAACCACAAGCCTTGGCCAGCGGAAGATGTATGACAACAATAAATATCGAATCTTGCGCTACCACAAGGTAGAGAAATAACTTCGCCATAATTGTATACGCCACTCAGACCGTCGGGCAGAGCGTTATGATAGGCCTTGATGCCGATTTGCGACCACAATGAGTTTTCTCCATTGACAGACGCTATTCCTCTACCTCGTAAGAACGATGTTTCATGCAACCCATCCAGCAAATCCGCGTCAAGTCCTGACCCCGCGCCGTCGTTGCCACTATCCCAAATTGTCAAGTCAACACCATTCTTACGATGCAATAAGTTCGTATTGTTTGAGCGAAAAATTCCCTGTGTATCACCCGCCCCAACAAACCATGTTGTATCGCTGAGGATCTTGTAGCCAAGCATTCCATAATCAGTAAGCGAGTTTATTTGATTTACTTTGAGAATACCACTCATCGTGTCGCCCGACTTATTCACCGCGTTAGCGAATGCTCGGATTGCGGCTCCATTGTAGACACGGAGAGCAGCTGTGTCACCGCCCTCGAAACCGACAACATGAGTGAGATTGCTACCCCACACCCATTTAAGTTCCGCGTTCGGATTTTGATTGTATTTTATGTAGTTGTTGCCGTCTACTGAGCCATCTGCCTTAAGGAACTGCGCCGAAGTACCACCATTCTTGATGAATTTAGTAGCACAAAAGTCTCCATTAGTTTTTAGTATAGCCTCGCCTGCTGTTTCTGTCGAACCGTTAGGACGTAAGTATAAATCGCCACCTGTCGCACTTAGAATAGTGTTATTCCAAGTGACATTATTCCTCAGAATAGTACCATTTGCAGATGCGATTCCCTCAGTACTAATCTTGACTAAGCTGTTAAACGTTTTCAGACCCGTTATCGTCTGGGCTGAGCCTATTGTAACATAGTTACCAAGCATGCTATCAATGGTAGCCTTGCCATACACATTCTGTAGACGGGTATTCAAGTTCCATCCAAGCTTGGCCGACAGAACGTACCCCTCCTTGGCCGCGGTATAGTCATCCCATGAGTCCAGGCGGTCATAGCTTGCACCCCCACCACCGCCACTTGGCACGTTATCACTGCCTTCGCCCTTAGCGGTAACCTCACCGGTTGCATAGATGCTACCGTTAACCCTGAACGCATTTCGCTCAGCATCCCACTCGATAGCCGGAGAAGCTCCCAACCGCAATGCAGTACCGCGGATAGTTCCGTTAACATCAAGCTTGTAATCCGCGGTAGTTTTACCAATTGTAACGTTTCCGCCAAGAGGATTCAAGGCCAAGCGGAAATACTCGGACGTGGTTGTTTCTCTCTGAGCTTGAAGAGAAACCATACCGTCACCGTATATCCGAGTTATAAGACCATATGGGGCTTGTGAATTATTCAAAATACTATGAGCAATACCGCCATTGTATGAAGCCGGATATAGTGCCCTGAATACGCCATCAATATTTCCGGTGCCATCAAAATTCTGTCCCCAGATGGTACGCATTGTGGCAAGCTTGGTGGCAGACACAGCATTACCCACCAATGTTGTAAGAATTGTACCCATGTCAGACCACGATGATTTACTATCAAGCGATAATAGTATCTTAGGCATTGAGTTCGAGCCACCGGGTCTATAAAATGCAAGCCCCGAATTTGACGTTGACGCATGTAACACATAGACCGAACCATTCCAACCCGAATGAGTAACGATATAGCTACCGGCTCGATTGCCTGGTAATGTAGTTAGTATTTCGGTTTCTGATATGGTACTAAGATTTCTTCGGAAATAATCGTACTCATGGTAACCATCAAGCATGTCCGCATTCAGATTATTCACAAGTGACGTAGAGGTGACATTGATAGTCGTGGCGTAGAGGTTGCTCCAACGAGCTCCAACACGACCAAGAGAAAATAAATTGTCAGATGAAATACTCGGACCGAAGAAAGTATCCCCATTAATATTTATTGAAATGCTCTTATCTCCGTTTTCGCAAGAGAATACCCCGTTTTTGATATATAGCGCCCCCGTCAGCGTTCCACCAGCCAATGGTAAGTAGTTGCCGAGAAGGGTCGCGTCAGCCTTGGCACCGAGCAGAGAGTTGACCTCAGTCTTGTTGTAGTAGTTCGAGAGACTCGGGATGTCCGAAAGCTTAGCGTAATTGTTCGCAATGAGATACTGAGACAGCTGAGCCGTGTCAAGCCCCTGCTGAATAGCGCGGTTGACCCACTTCGAGCCATTCCATACCAATGCCTCGCCGCTTGCCAACGCACTCAGCGACACATCCTCCAATGCTGACAATAACGTCACGCCACCCACCGCCCCGTCAGGCGTGGTGTCCTTTCCCGCTCCCTTAGCCGTCAACTCCCCCGGCGTCCACAGCGACA
>JAAVGQ010000149.1 GCA_014800105.1 Bacteroidales bacterium
CGCCTGCTATTGTAAAATAATCAAGTATCTGTGAGGGCAGAACTATCTGCGCCAACATCTGTAAGTAGTCGTTTTCCATACCTCAAAGTTCGCAATTAACTTTGTTCTTCAAAATTTTTTCCCCATTAATTTTCTACTGAGCCGTATTTTTTCATGCATTATTAAAAGAACAATCTAAAGCCGACGGTAAAGTTAATAAATTTATCAGACTTCTTTACGGGTAAAACATCCGCAACACCCATCAGATTCAATCGACTCCCAACTTATAATCGTACCAAAGCGTTGAAATATCAAAGGCTAAATGATATGGATATGTTTTCACTCGAAGGAAGGGTTGCGCTGGTTACCGGGGCGGCGTACGGCATTGGGTTGGCTATAGCTCAGGCGCTGGCCGAGGCTGGTGCCCGAATCGTTTTTAATTGTTCACGTCAGGAAACGGTAGACCGCGGCATGAAGGCCTACAAGGAATTGGGAATTGATGCGAAAGGGTATCTGTGTGACGTGACTGATGAAATCGCGGTGAAGAGCATGGTGGCGGATATTGAACGGACAATCGGCACGATAGATATCCTCGTAAATAATGCTGGTATTATAAAGCGAGTGCCGATGACTCAAATGGATGTTGAAGAATTCCGCCAGGTAGTGAATGTTGATTTGGTTGGACCATTTATCTGCGCTAAGGCCGTAATCCCGGGAATGATAAGGAAAGGTCATGGCAAAATAATCAACATATGCTCATTGATGAGTGAACTCGGGCGTGAAACGGTAAGTGCCTATGCCTCGGCCAAGGGCGGCCTGAAAATGCTGACGAGAAATATTTGTGCTGAATATGGAGAGCACAATATTCAGTGTAACGCTATTGGTCCCGGATACATTGCCACAGAGCAGACGGCGCCGTTGCGCGAGCCACAGCCCGACGGCCGACCAAACCAGTTTGACGCATTCATAAAATCAAGAACCCCGGCAGCACGCTGGGGTTCTCCCGAAGACCTCAAAGGCCCGGCCGTATTCCTTGCCTCCGACGCTTCAAACTTCGTGAACGGTCAAATCTTATACGTCGACGGCGGCCTCTTGGCCTCCCTCGGCCACCATCCGGAGTAAGCTATAATGGACAGAGTCTACTGTTCTCGAAGAAACGGCATAGTATCACGATTCGTGTAGTCATTCAGGAACCGGATGTTTTTCTAAAACAATTTTTGAGTTGTGATAGGTGGATTCTTTGCTGGTTCTTACCATGTGCTTTACGACTCGGCGTATTGTGCTCCACTTGGGAAAGATAGCAAAAGGCCTTACTGAACTGTAACTTAATAGGATTATAGTCAGTGATGCAAGTGCAACGATTAGTAACCATCCATAAATCTCTTTCATTGATACGACCAATGCCTGAGTCTGTACCGTTCCATACAGTTGTTCGAGGGGTATGAAATGTATGTCGGGATTGGTATTAAGGATGTTAGCTCCTATTAGAGCGGAGTTTTTAGCCATAGTATGTCGCAGAATCTCGCCAATTATGGCAGGACCGAGCGTAGCACCCATCACGGCCCCCGTGAAACCATTGATTGTCAAGGCTTGAGGAAAGACTTGGAAAGATAATCCACTTTGCACAATGGAAGTCAGGAACACTATAGAGATAATCACTGCCGCTGCGCCTCGGAAAAAGAGAGGAATGAACAGCATTTCTTTCTCAACTCCATAGTCAATGAGGAAATAGAAATACGCAAGATATACTATAGCCAGAGCGAAAGCAATTGCTGTCATGGTCTTGTAGCGCCATTTGCGCAAGGCAAATGTTAAGTAAGTGAAAGCACATCCCACAAGAATACCTGCAAACACATACCAGTTAAGGTCGATGAGATTTGTTTCGTCAAAACCGAGTATGTTTGCGGCATACGTGTGTTCAAACACGTGTTCGGTAGCTATCAGAGTGAAGAATACAAGGTATATTACGGTAGCACGGACTACGTTGTGGTTCTTCATCGCCTGAAAGCTTATGTAGGGATGATGAAGAAACGATGCTCGCCATAGGTTAATGCACAGACATGCAAGACCTATGATTGCGGCATTCCTGATTTCAACCGCATCCCACCAGTCGAAGTAGTTGCCATAGACCCAGATGAACGTGAAACACATCATGAAACCCGCCCAAAGAATCGCGCCGATCCAGTCAATACCAAGCAGAGGAATGAACATGGGTCCTCTTGCAGGTTTTACGAGAATCATCACCATGAGCATCATAAGAGCGAGCAATCCTGTCATAATCCAATGCATATACTCCCATTGAGAAAAAAATGCAGTGTAGATTGTTGCTATACCGCTTAACTGGATAACGCTGTCAACTATTATATAGACATAGCAAAAGAATATTGCCATATCTCTGACAGGCGTGAGCCATAGCTGTATCGTAGAGTTACACGCAAAAGTTGCCTGCATCCTGAACCAGCCTGCTATAAAGCAGGTTATCACCAATATAGGGACATTAGTAGTGTGGGCACATATAATATTTGCAGCAATCAATACTGCCGCCGAGACCAATAGCTGAGACCGGGTGGAGAATCTGAATTTTATACGGAACATCACGGCAAAGTTAATCGCCAAACCTATTATCGATGCGTATCCCGCCATCAGAATATCCTCCTGCATCAAAGCGGTTGTACCCACCATATCTGAGGCGGCGGCAAGATAGACTCCGCCCGAAAATTGCACTATCAGTACAAAGATTATGAATAGATACGGCTTTAACCGCCTTGGAATATAGTCAGGGACTTCAAGAATGTCAAACGGTCCCTGCGGAGCGTGCCAGTCAGCCATATCAGTACTTCACAAAACATTCCACATTCATTCCGGCGCGCAATTTAGCCATAACTTCCGGTTTATTGTCTCCATTGAATTCGATTCTGACCGGCACGCGCTGACGCACTTTTACAAAGTTACCTGCCGAATTATCCTGAGGTAACAGAGAAAGTGTTGCTCCAGTCGCTGTGGAGATAGACTTAACAGTACCGTGGAACGTTACATCGGGAATAGCATCAACTGTTATATCTACGTTACTACCCGGCTCTATGTGATGGAGTTGAGTTTCTTTATAATTAGCTGTAACCCATATATCGTTGGAATCCACAATATCGAGAAGAGTCTGGCCCGGCTGAACGAGCTGGCCCACCTGTATCTCCTTGCGCGAAGTAAACCCGTCACATGGAGCGGTAATGACTGTGTAACTGAGATTAAGCTCAGCCGTTTCAAGAAGGGCCTGCGCCAAATCAATTCCCGCTTCAGACTGTGATATACGCTGACGGTTGACATCCACCACTGTAGAAGTAGCCGAACGCTGACGGGAAAGCATTTCATAACGTGCTTTCTTTGCCTCATAATCGGTCTTTGCTCCATCATACTGTTGACGCGTCACGGCATCCTGTGAAAGGAGTTTTTCATAACGGGCCAGGTCGGTGGCAGCCATTTCCATGACAACCTTTGCTTCAGCAATCGAAGCCTCGCTCACGGCAACATTGGCTGAGGCTGATGTAACCGAGCGGTTGGCAACATCACGTCCTGCCAGCGCATTCTGATAGTCGGCACGGGCACGGGCAACATTGAGACGCAGGTCGGCATCGTCGATTATGATCAGAGTATCTCCTTTCTTTACAGGTTCATACTCGTTGAATCTAATTTCTTTGATATAGCCTTGCACACGGCTATTAACCGGCACAATCTGCTGACGCACTTGGGCGTTATCGGTAAATTCTACGTTACCGAGATGAATGAATCGCGAAGCAACCCAGAAACCGGCTGCGACAATTACTACGATTGTGATTATATATGAGAGTATTTTTTTACTACGGTGTGTCATATCTTTCCGGATGTAAACAAGAGTTTATAATAATAGTAGATGATGTTAATGCGGGCATTTACAAGCTGCTGTTCCGCATCAAGTTTTGAGTTTGCTGCGTCGAGCATATCTGTTATCAGAGCCATGTCGGCTGAATAGCGTGTTGAGGTGGTGTTGTAGTTACGTTCAGCAAGCTCCACGCTTTTCTGTTGAGTTTTAAGTTCTTCGTATGCCTCGAGATAACGCACATGGTCAGCGTTCACTGCAAGCGATAGGTTTTCTCGAGCCACTACGAGCTGTTCAAGTGCATGTTGTGTGGCAGCGCGGCTTTTAGCTATTGATTTGTTGGTTTTGTATAGCGAGGAAATATTATAGCTGACGCCGAGCCCGACATACCAGTAACTGAGATTACGGTTGATAGGCGGAACCTCTACAAGAATAGGGCCATCAATGTTCCAGCCAGCCTGTAATCCAATCTTTGGCAGACGTTCAGACTTCACAAGTGACTCAGCCTTTCGACTTATGTCAACGCCCGAACGTGCAAGACTCAGCGACGGGGAATTTACCTCCGCTTCAGCCGCCCACCATGCGGCACCATCCTTGGGCAGAGAACGTGCAAGAATCGTACTGTCAGGTACTATAACAGTATTTTCGGGCAACCCGGCAGTCGTCACAAGATTGGTATTGAGAATATCAATTGTGTTGTTTATCTTAACCAGCTGAAGCTCCAAATTAGAGACGAGCAATTCATATCTGGTAATATCGTTCTGCAATGCTGTCCCCTGCTCATATCTCGCACTCATTTCCTGGAGCACTTTCTGTGCAGCAGCAATATTGCGCTCAACAACTGTTCTTAAATTGTGGAACTTATAGATGTCGAGGTAAAAGCCTGTGAGCTGAAAGCGTACATTGTCACGCTGGAAGTCTGTGGCATATCTTGCAGCGGTTGATTTAAGTTCAGCAAGCTCTATCGCGTGAGTAATCGCTCCGCCGGTATATACAGGTTGATTCACATTAATTGACAAACCATTCCCAAAATGAGGAATAGGAGCTTTTTGATAATCGCTGAAATTGCGTTTAGTTGTGAATCCGTCACCTATATAGCTGAGTGATAATGAAGCGTTAATGTCGGGAAGCCTACCTGCACGCGCAACGCCTATTTCCCGCTCGGCTTCAGTTTGAGCGGAGAACGACTGGCGGAGTTGGGCACTGTTATTCTCGGCTGACTCAAATATTTCTTCAAGAGTTATTACAGATTGACCGAAAGCACCCACTCCGCCACTCGACAGGACAAATGACAAAAGCCCTGTGAGCAATCGAAGATTGTTCATAAAATAAGTTTTAAGAAAATGTGAATTGAATGATTTATACTCAGCTTATACTGCTGAGAGAAACATGATTATTTACATGTCTCAACGGGAGCGGTGCTCTTCCAGTTCTCAAGATATCCCCAGTTGCTTACTCGGGGGGATGACGACTCGTTAATTATAAATATGTGGCTCATTTACAGGCAATTCTTTGTGAATTGCACTGAAAAATTACAAAAAAATGTTGAAATTGACATTCAAATCGGAATGAAAAATTTTACTCTTACACTCGCCATTATACAGATATTGTTCACCATTAAGAATGCACTTTTTGGCAATAGTGGCCGCATCAGTCCCTTTGCAGTCTTTCGTCACAAAACGAAGCCACACTCGTAGGCTTACGGAACTTGCAGCACTATTTACACCATAAATATAATCATTTATTTTTATCAGCTACTTATAATCCAAAACTCAAATCAAAAATGGCTTCGATAAAAGTAAAGTTCCGCCCCTCGACTGTTGCAGACCACGAGGGTACAATCTACTATCAGATTATTCATGATAGAAAACCGCGACAACTCATTACAGACTACAAAGTTTTTCCATATGAATGGGATAATAAACGCTCTATGGTTATAATCACTCAAAAGGGTGGTCGGCAATCCTTTGTCCTTTCAATACATGAGCGCATACGCTGGGATGTGGAACGTCTTACCAAGATAATACGCAAACTTGATAATAATGGATTGACCTACACCGCTGACGACGTTATAGATGAGTTCAACCACTACGCAAATGAGTACAGCCTGTTCAACTTCATGGAGAG
>JAAVGQ010000150.1 GCA_014800105.1 Bacteroidales bacterium
ATAGTTTAGTTTTTATTATAACAATCGAGAATGGACTTAGAGTGGCAAAGATAGGAATTATTTTGCCGTTTACATGCTAATTTAGTAGTTTTGTACTAAGAATTAAAACATTAGCGCATCACTAAAAAAATAGTAAATGGAAATTTCATCTCGTTTCAAGACTCTCGTTAATGACCTCGAAGTTCTCGAACCCGGCGTTAAAGGATTGATTGATGCCCTTGAAAACAGCATGCCGGTTGTTTCAGTGAGGCTCAACAAGAGAAAGAACGAGGCTGGCGCAACATCCGATTTACAAAAAGCTTTAGGAGCAAAGAAAAACGTCCAATGGTGTGAACACGGATACATTCTTGAGGAGCGCCCGGCCTTTACATTTGACCCCGCATTGCATCAAGGAAAGTACTATGTTCAGGATGCGTCATCAATGTTTATCAGTCACGTTATCAAATCACTCAACCTTGATAAAGAGGTTATCTACCTTGATGCATGCGCCGCCCCGGGCGGGAAAACTACAACCGCAATCGATTCCCTCCCTGACGGGTCGCTTGTAGTAGCCAATGAATGGGATTATCGACGTGCTGAAATACTCAAGGAGAACATTATGAAATGGGGGTATCCTGGCGTTGTTGTGAGCCGTGGTGATACTGCTAAATTCCGAAAACTCCGTGACACATTCGACATCATTGCGGCTGACGTACCATGCTCAGGCGAGGGAATGATGAGAAAAGATGCTGATGCTGTCAACCAATGGTCACCGGGACTCGTGGAAGAGTGTGCCGAGCGCCAGCGTGAAATTATAGACAACCTGTGGCCCGCGCTGAAACCGGGCGGCTTCATGATTTACAGTACCTGCACATTTAATCGCACCGAAAACGAGGAGATGCTTGATTATATCGTCGAGAATTACGAAGCTGAAATCGTGCCCGTGCCCGTTGAAGAGTTTACCGGTATAATAAATGGAATAAATACCGAATATCCCTGTTATCGATTTATGCCCCATCAGGTTGAAGGTGAGGGCCTTTTCATGGCTCTCATTCGAAAACCGGGCAATTACAGCGAACGGAGCGAAAAGAAACGGGCGCCCAAACAGTCCCATAAAAATTCAATAAAATTGCCCGAATGGTTCCCTGCTGAAATGACTCCACGCATTGACGGCGATACACTTTATGCAATTCCCACGCAGTGGAACGCAATCGTTGACAAACTCTCATCACAGCTTGACACCATTCTCACGGGCACTGAAGTTGCTACAATCAAAGGAAAGGACCTCATCCCTTCACAATCTCTTGCAATGTCAATAGCTCTGGATTGCTCAAAAATCCCTAATGTTGAAGTTGACAGACTGACGGCACTAAAATATCTGCACCGTGATGTCATATCCTTGCCCGATGACACTCCAAAGGGGTATGTGCTTATCACATACCAGGGCTCACCATTGGGCTGGATTAAAAACATTGGAAATCGTTCAAACAATCTTTATCCCACCGCGTGGCGAATTCTCAAGCAGATTCCTGAATAAATCAGGATTCGTAAGGCACGATCTCAAATGCCATCCACCCTTCTCTTTCCGGGTTATAAACTGCACAGGCTTTTACGTAAGCATCCTTCAGTGACTCATCGACGATTGTCGCAGGAACCTCAGAGTCGCCTACATGCCATTCGCCATTAGCAAAGCGCTTCAATGGAGCTGATATTACCCGCACGGCGTTACAATCACCCGGGTCAATCGCCTCAGTTACGCTAAAAATCACTCTCCCCGTGCTATCTGTCTCATAATAATACAGATCCACGATCTCCCCTATTTCAAAATTACGATTCAATGAAGCAGGAATTATTCCGTTTTCTCCCCCTGCACCGCACGTGTACTTTACACCTGGAAGCAATTCATATACCGCTGCTGTCATCCTGTTGAATTTACTACGGGCGTCAACGACATTTACCGGTTCAGGCATTACGGCATGCCAGCCGAATCCTTCGCGGCGATAAATACTTACTTCATAGCAACGCCCGGCAACAGTATTGCCTTTACACGGAATATCCTCAGATGTTCCGGCACATACCACTCTACCCGCTTCAATACATATTGCCATTCGCTTTTTCAAAGCATCGTATGGTTTTCCGCCACATGCCCGAGCCATCACAACGGTCTCTCCCTCACACTTGATTTCAAGATTGCTTCCCGGGATAAGGCGTTCCAACAAGGGCCATTCTAACGCAGATACAGTCAGCTCCTGAACGGTATCACTAACTATAAGATTTTCTCCTTCAACAAAGAGCACTGAGAATTTACGAACAGGCAATTCGCCATAGATAAAGTCTAGAGCATCTGCTGCCAGGGCATGATAGAGTTGTTCATTAGCCAATCGCGGATACGCATTATCAGGAATCACATTCTTGATTGCACCGTAAACGGGCAACGGCTCAGCCGCCGTTGAAGTACAGAATGAACTATATTCAGTCAATAGTCCGGCTGACTCGCAGTCCCTCCCGATGAAATGTAACTCACGTGCAAGATAGAGTTTCAACTGAGCCTTGTCCTCTTCAGGAAGGTTATTGCGCGACAGTGCAAGGGCAAAAAGTGACGCTTTGAGGCTATGGTCCTTGACCATGTCAGCATATTCGGTCCAGAAAGCCGCGGAACAGCCTGTTTTTCGCGCCATCAGGCCATACTCAGCCAAAGCCAAGTCAGGGCGGTCAAGCATAGAAATTATGCCCGCTCTGCGCCTTCTGAGCAATTCATCACCCGGCTGGGGCGAAAGTCTTATGATAGTATCGACTGAGGCGAGCAATTGATTGAGAAGATAAGAATAACGCGGTATATCATTCCCGGCAATATTGCAGCAGCGCCTCAGAGCACGGTTTACGAGCGAGATTTTTGTACCGCCGGCACGCGTTGACTTCGTTTCAAAATCAGCTTTCATAAAGTTTTCGCTCCCCCAGTTTATGAAAAACTCGGGAAATCGCCACTCATTCTCCCCCTCCATTTTCAGTAGAGCCATCTCAAGCATTCTTGAATGCTGGCGACAGGGAACATGCAACGATGCATGGCGGGCGTAAAGCGAAAGCAATTCACATCCACGATTATTATTTCCCTCCTTGAAATTCCTATCGACGAGCCGAGCAAACGCTCCACGCAATATCTCCATCCTATCACTGTCATTACCGTGGACGCGGGCTAAAAGGTCAGGCATCATATCGACATCATCACTATCAAGCAGAATTTCAAAAACCGCTACCGCAAGAGAAAGCTTGCCCTCAGGATCACGAACATCTTCAGCACGGAAATTTGAGGGATCCCACATCTTTACAAATCGGCCGAATTTAAATTCAGGGAACTTTCGGGCCATTCTCACAGCCTGTCTCATGACAAGTGAATAAAGCCGTGAAGGTTTCTGCAACGGTAAGGACAGGAACTCAGCGAGTAACTTTCGTGACACCGTTGAATCATCCTGAGCCGCCGCTACACGCAGATAACGGGACAGGATGGTACCGAACATAGGCAGGAGGCGAATGTCAGCATTTTGAGCATTTAAAAAGGCTTTAGCTTGCTCGTAAGCTTCCTGTTCACGACCGGAGCTTACTGAAAGGCTCTCGAATTTAGCCAGCTCGCTATAACCGGGAAGTGATTTCCTCACGAGTTCATTATGACGCTCCCCCAGCTCGCCACGGCGCGTGGTGAGCTGAGGGAGTAATTCTGATATTCTTTCAGTAATGCGGGGCAGGATTGATGTAACGCCACTTTCAAGGCATTCCATTTCGAGCCTAAGGTAGACTTCAACGAGGGCTTCAATGAGTTCATCATTGTCACCGTCAGTTGAAAGAGCTTCTTCCCCTTCACGACGTGCTTCCTGTAACCGGCCTTCGTCAAGTAACTGTTGAATTACCTGAGCTGGTGTAACCTGTCGGCGGTTATTAAATGGGAACACGCTTGACAGTTTAATCAGAGTTTCTCGTCAAGAAGTGCTACTTTAGCGAGAAGCGTCTCGATATCCTTCTTGATACCCTCGATGCGACGTTCCATGTCAGCAATCATTGCGTTGCCCTGGCGGCTCTTGGTAGTAAAGAAACCAAGGTTGTTCTCGCAGGTCTTAAGCTCGGCACATTTTGCTTCGTAAGCACGCATGAGGCGTTCTCGTTCACGTCCTATCTTGTTAGCGTCGTTGCCAATCTCAGCCATAGTGTTCTCGAAGCGTGCCATAGAGCGGCTTGAGCGTGAGAGCTTGAACTTATCGCGGAGTGCATTGACAGCTGCACGGTATTCATCATAGATCTTATCCTTTTCACGGAAAGGAACATGCCCGGCCTCGCGCCAGCGGTTGTCAGCGTCGCGAAGGAGTTCGATAACCTCCTTTTCAGTGCTGTTTTCATCCACTTGCTTGAGCTCGGCGATGATAGCCTGTTTAGCCTTTAGAGCTGCCTGTTCAGCATGGCGAGACTCGTTGAGATCCTTCTTGCGCTGTTCAAAGAAATAGTCGCAGGCTGCCTGGAAACGTGTCCACACGGCATCGCTCTGCTTTTTGGGAACGGCACCGATGGTTTTCCATTTTTTCTGCATTTCAGTGAGCTTGTCAGCAGTCTTTTTCCATTCCCTGCTGTCCTTGAGAGCCTCAGCTTTCTCGCAGAGTTCAATCTTCATCTCAAGGTTTCGCGCCATCTTGTCCTTAGTTTCCTTGTAGAACTCGCCTTTAGCGGTGAAGAAGCGGTCACATGCAGCACGGAAACGGGCAAAGAGCTTGTTGTTATTCTTGCGCGAGGCGTAACCGAGTTTCTTCCATTCCTCCTGAGCGCCGAGGATGAGAGCGGTGAGATCATCCCAGTCCTTGAAGCTTACAGCCTTCTCAAGGTCAATTGACTCTACACGCTCGCAGAGGGCTGTCTTAGCATCCTCATTCTGCTGTTCGCGAGCCTTGCGCTCTTCAAAGAATGCCTGATATTTTTTATTGATTACAGCTGAAGCGTCCTTGAAACGGGTCCAGATCTCTTCTCTGATTTCTTTTGCCACGGGGCCGGTATCACGCCATGACTCGTGAAGGTCCTGAAGGCGACGGAAGGCAAGGACAATATCGTTCTCGCCGGCAAGACGTTCAGCTTCCTCGCAGAGGAGGGTCTTAGCCTGTAGATTCTTGCTGAAGTCATAGTCTCGAAGCTCCTTATTGACACGATACTGGTCATAGAACTTTTCAATTGCTTCCTGATAGCGTTTCCACTGGGCGGTAGCCTCAGTTGCGGGAACCTCGCCAATCTCCTTAAATTGCTGCTGTAATTCGCGGAAACGGGGGAATTCACGGTTAACATTGTCAGTGTCCTGAGACATCTCAAGTAGCTGGTCGATGATAGCCTCCCGCTGCTTGAAATTAGCCTGACGCTTCTCCTCAAGCGCTGCAATATGAGCAGCCTTCTTGTCCTTAATTGTATTGAGGAGCTGGAGGAACTCAGCGTCAGCCTCATTAGCGACGGGCTGGTCATCACCCTCAGCGGGGGTACCCTCAGCAATCGCTGCTTCACGGCGGCCCTTGTGCTCAGCTATGCGCAACGCGTGGAACTGCTGTTTAAGATAAGTAACTTCATCACGTTGAACTTCATTGGCCTCCTTGGCGGCAAGAGCGCGGGCAGCTTCGAGAGCTTCCTCGACGGTTGCATAAACAGGTCTGACTTTTGAGTCAGACTCTTCCGGGCCATTCTCAACTACAGTTTCAACAGTTTCTTTAATCTCGCACACAGGTTCTGCAACCTGATTCTCAGTAGGGGTTAAGTCCTGATTGGTTTGAGCGTCAATCATTGACTCGTCACGCATTTCCATGTTATAAAAATTACTAAAGGTACATAATAGGTTCACCCACACGGGAGTGAACGTCATCGCGTCAAATTTAGTGAAACTTTTTGATTTATGAACCATTTCCTCCCAAAAATTTCATTTTTCCTTCCTGTTCCCTCTTTTTCCTGAAGATTATGGAAGGGAAATACCCGGAATCACGTTCACTACAAGGCATAAAAAAACCGCCGCTTCATGCGAGGCGGCGGTTTTTATTATGAGATGATCAACGATCAACGCTTAATCTTGGAAACGTGTCCATTCTGGCGTATGATGTAGATGCCGGGAGTGAGCTCGTCGAGGTTCTTCTCGATGCGCATACCCTTGATGTCATAGATTTCCATCTGAGAGTTCTTGTCGAAACCTTCAGGGAGGTAATCAGCGATGACACTGTCAATGCTACTTGTTTCACCGGTAACGGGGTTGAATGACTTAGTAGGACCGTTAGCGTAGAGTGACTCTACCACGATTGCTATAGCGGGCTCAGCCGCTTTAGCTTTCTTAGAGGCAACTGAAACAGTTTCCTCACCGTTAATGTCGGCCTTCAGAGTAACAACACCGTTGTGATCAACAGTTGCAATCTCAGGATTAGTTGAGTGCCAGAATACGTGAGGCAGAGTTACCTCAGCACCGTTAGCACCAATCAGGGTAGCCTTGAGCGTGAACTGTTCACCCTTGGTACCTGAAATCTTTTCAGCACCTTCGATTACGATGTCTGATGCCTTAACGAGCTCTTCAACGTCAGTGAATAAGCTCCAGCCTTCAGCGGCATTGTAAGCCTTGGCGATTTCAAGATCATGTACACGGAGAGTAGCGCTGTAGCTTGTGAATACGTGGCTACCCATTGTCGGGGGAACGAGAGCAGTTATGCAAACGCTTTCAGGAGTTACACCGCTGAACGCGTCGTCACCAATGTGAGTTACGTTCTGACCGATGACGATGTGCTCAAGACCGGTGTTAGCGAATGCTGTACTACCGATGTTGATAACGCTCGGGGGAAGAACGATCTCCTTGAGTGCCTGACAGTCCTCAAATGCTTTATCACCAATTTCAGTTACCTTGCCGCCAAGGAGAACCTCGAGGAGGTTTTCAGCGCCGGCAAAGAAGCCGCTGGGGATACTTTCGATTGTGTTACCAATCTTAACGTGTTCAACTGAGCTTCCTGCGAAGGGTGTGCCCTCAACGGGACGTCCAATGTAAACGTCAGTGCAATTGTCTCCGAATGCGTCCTGGCTGATTGTGATAGCCTGGGTACCGTCGGTAAGAACTATTTCAGTGAGGTCATCGCCGTTGAACGCACCGCTACCGATGGTCTCAACAGTTTCAGGAATTGTAACGTTAGTGAGGCCTGAACCTGCGAATGCATTTTCACCGATGGTGGTCACGCCCTCGGGGATGGTTACATCTGTGAGGTTTACACATCCCTCGAATGTGCCATTACCGATGGTGGTCACGCCCTCGGGGATGGTTACATCTGTGAGGTTTACACATCCCTCGAATGTGCCTTCACCGATTGTGGTTACAGTCTCAGGAATGTTAACCTCCTTGAGGTTTTCACAACCCTTGAATGCATTGTTACCGATGGTTTCAACGCTTTCAGGAATGGTTACCTCAGTGATGTTTTCACAGCCTGCGAATGCACCGCTGCCAATGGTGGTTACACCTTCAGGAACTTCAACCTGACCTTCAGTGTCGGGATTTACGAACAAGAGGTCCTTACCATCCTTGCTTACGCAAACTCCGTCAGTAACATCCATGGGCTCATCCTTGAGATACTCAATAGAAGTTACGCCTTCAGGCACCTTAACACCAACTTCCTCGGGGATGACAACCTTGGTGAGGTTCTCAAGATTATCGAAGAGGTCTTCAGGAACAGTTTCAATTGTAGAGGGGAGGATCACTGTCACGAGCTTGTCACAGCCCTTGAACGCGCCTTCACCGATTGAAGTAACGTTTTCAGGAACGACAACTGAGGTGATGCTGTCACAACCGGCAAACGCGCCGCCTGCGATTTCAGTGATGCCTTCAGGTATCTTAGCTTCACCCTTAGTGGTTGTGGGAACTGAAACGAGAGTAGTACCGTCCTTAGTAATGATGCAACCTGTCTCGGGATCTACCATGATGGGCTTGTTTTCGGGATAAGTTACAGTAGTTACTGTTTCAGGAACGTTAACCTCAAGATTATCAGGAATAACAACCTTCTCGAGGTTATCACAGCCTGAGAATGCATCAGGATCAATGCTCTTGACAGTTGAGGGAACGACTACCTCAGTAAGATTATCACAGTCTTCGAATGCGCCCTTACCGATGGTTTCAACGCCCTCAGGCATTACTACTTCAGTTACCTTGTTACAGCCCTTGAATGCGTTGCCGCTGATTGCGGTTACGCCATCGGGTACTGTTACCTTGCCTTCAGTAGTTGTGGGAACTGATACGAGTGTAGTACCATCCTTAGTAATTATGCAACCGGTCTCGGGATCTACCTTGATGGGCTTGTTCTCGGGATATGTTACGGTAGTTACTGTTTCAGGAACGATAACCATTACATTGTCAGGGATGACAATCTTTTCGAGATTAGTGCAACCTGTGAATGCATTGTTATCGAGGTTTTCTACTGTTGAGGGAACGACAACCTCAGTGAGTGATGTACAGCCTTCGAACGCTCCGGCACCAATGCTCTTAACGCCCTCGGGGATCACAACTCCAGTTATCTTGTCACAGCCCTTGAATGCGCCGGCATTGATGTCGGTTACACCCTCAGGTATTTCAAAGACGCCCTCAGTGGTAGAAGGTACGGCAATGAGTGTCTTACCATCCTTGGTGAGTACAATTCCTGTTTCAGGATCAACCACGATAGGTTTGTTTTCGGGGTACATGGTGACTGTCACTGTCGGGGGAACGGTTACCGCAATGTTGTCAGGGATGATAATCTGCTTGAGGTTATCACAACCCTTGAACGCTTCGCGATCCATCTTTTCAACAGTTGAGGGTACAATCACGCTGGTGAGTGAAGTGCAGCCTTCAAATGCGCCCTTACCAATGGTTGTAACGCCTTCGGGGATTACTACGGTAGTAACCTTGTCACAGCCAGCGAATGCATTGCTGCTGATTTCAGTTACACCTTCAGGGATAACTACAGTGCC
>JAAVGQ010000137.1 GCA_014800105.1 Bacteroidales bacterium
CAAGTTCACCCTTATTGGTGCAATGCGTTCAGGCGCGCAGATGATCAGCTATGAGCTTTCAATAGGACTCTCAGTTCTCACCATGGTAGCCTTCGCCGGTACTATGGATGTTGAAAAGATTGTCCTCGCTCAGGACAACTGCTGGTTCATCTTCGCAGGTCACATTCCTGCTATCATCGCATTCATCATCTACATCATTGCAGGTACTGCTGAAACCAACCGTGGTCCGTTTGACCTTCCTGAGGCTGAAAGTGAGTTGACCGCAGGTTATCACACTGAATACTCAGGTATCCACTTCGGTTTCTTCTACCTTGCCGAATACCTTAACCTCTTCATCGTTGCAGGCGTAGCTTCACTGCTCTTCTTCGGTGGCTGGATGCCCCTCCACATCCCCGGATGGGAAGGTTTCAACCACATCATGAACTACATCCCCGGTGTTGTTTGGTTCATCGCTAAGGCCGTTGCAATCTCATTTGTAATCATCTGGTTCAAGTGGACATTCCCCCGCCTTCGCATCGACCAGCTTCTCACTCTCGAGTGGAAATACCTCCTCCCCATCAACCTGTTCAATCTCGCCCTCATGGTGATGATTGTAATCTGTGGCTGGTACATCCAGTGGCCCCAGTAATCGCAGTGATCCATTTACGATAAATACCTTACCCCCTTACATACTCTCATTTACACGAAAATGACTCAGAACAAAGGTAAAATAGCACAGGTTATCGGACCCGTAGTGGACGTAGCTTTTGACGGTGACAACGTTATTCTTCCCCCCATTTTCACCGCGCTCAAAATCGACCGTCCCGACGGTACTCAGCTCATTCTCGAAGTGGAACAGCACATCGGTGAAAACACCGTTCGCTGTGTAGCCATGGAAAGTACTGACGGCCTTCAGCGTGGTCTCGAGGTAGACAACCTCGAACGTCCTATCTCAGTTCCCACAGGAGCTCAGGTAAAAGGTCGCCTTCTTAACGTTATCGGTGACTCAATTGACCACCTCCCCGAGCTGAAGCGTGAAGACCTGATGCCCATCCACCAGCCCGCTCCTGAATTTGAAGATCTCACTATCGGTACCGAGATTCTTCTCACCGGTATTAAAGTGATTGACCTTCTTGAGCCTTACAGCAAGGGTGGTAAAATCGGTTTGTTCGGTGGCGCCGGTGTAGGTAAGACCGTGCTTATCATGGAACTTATCAACAACATCGCCAAGGGTCATAACGGTTTTTCAGTGTTCACCGGAGTGGGTGAGCGCACCCGTGAAGGTAACGACCTCCTCCGCGAGATGATTGAAAGCGGTGTAATGAAATACGGCGATAAATTTGCCGAGGGTATGGAAAAGGGTGAATGGAATCTTGCTGACGTTGACATGAAAACTGTTTCTGAATCTCAGGCAGCCCTTGTGTTTGGTCAGATGAACGAGCCCCCCGGCGCACGTCTCCGCGTTGCGCTTACCGGTCTTACCGTGGCTGAACAGTTCCGAGACCAGGACGGCGGTGGTAAAGATATTCTCCTCTTCATCGACAATATCTTCCGTTTCACTCAGGCAGGTTCTGAGGTGTCAGCACTTCTCGGCCGCATGCCTTCAGCCGTAGGATACCAACCCACCCTCGCCTCAGAAATGGGTACACTTCAAGAACGTATCACTTCAACCAAGAACGGTTCAATCACATCAGTTCAGGCTATCTACGTGCCCGCCGATGACTTGACTGACCCCGCTCCGGCAACTACGTTCTCATTCCTTGATGCAACCACCGTGCTTTCACGTAAGATTGCTGAGCTCGGTATCTACCCTGCTGTTGATCCTCTGGAATCAACTTCACGTATCCTTGACCCCAATATCATAGGTGCAGATCACTACAATACCGCTCAGGCTGTAAAACAGCTCCTGCAGAAGTATAATGAGCTTCAGGACATCATCGCCATCCTTGGTGTTGACGAATTAAGCGATGACGACAAGCTCGTTGTTGCTCGCGCACGTCGCGCTCAGCGCTTCCTTTCTCAACCCTTCAACGTTGCAGAACAGTTCACCGGCCTTCCCGGTGTAATGGTTCCGCTGAACGAGACCATCCGCGGTTTCAAGATGATTCTTTCAGGTGAAATGGATAAGTATCCTGAACAGGCATTCCTTAACGTGGGTACCATCGATGAGGCAATTGCCAAGGGTGAGAAACTCCTTGCTGAAGTCAAGTAATCCTGCTTAACCAAGAACAAAGACAATCCGGTTAAACTCAGGCTCAGTAACTATATAGAATTAAAACAAACAAATAATATGACACTCAACATCATCTCGGCTCAGTCAGTCATATTTACCGGCGAGGTAAAATCAGTTACCCTCCCCGGCAGCATGGGCAGTTTCACTGTCCTTCGCGATCATGCCTCGCTGATTTCTACCCTCACTGAAGGCGAAATCAGATATACCGACAATGATGGCAACCACTGCAAGACAGCAATCTCAGGTGGCGTTGTAAGTGTTGACAGTAACATAATCTCAGTTTGCGTAGCTTAATCATGAACAGGCTTCTTACCATAATATTTGCCCTGATTTTCTCAGTTATGACTCCCGTTACAATCAGTGCGGCTCAAGACGAGAATGACGGTGGTGATTTTAAGGCCAAAGAAATAATCTTTGAGCACCTTGGTGACCGCTACGGCTGGGAAGTACCCTTTAATCATCACAAGAGCATCCCCCTCCCCATCATCGTGTGGGCAAGCGACGGAATGCACGTCTTCTCATCAGCCCGTCTTGAACACGGAGCTGAATACGTTGACGGCAACGTTCGTTTCAAGATTGCTACCGAAGGTGACTACAAGGGAAAAGTTGTAGAGATTAAAGAAAATGGCGAAATCAGCAAGCCTTTTGACATCTCAATTACCAAGAACGTGCTTGCGATCTTCTTCACTTTCATTATCGTTATCCTCTGCGTGCTGCCCCTAGGTAAATGGTACAAGGAAAAAGGATACACTGCAGCCCGTGGATTCAAAGGTGCGTTGGAAGCTCTCTACGAGTTCATCTACGTTGCTCTCATCAAGGCAACACTCAAGGAACAAGCCCACCGCTTTGCACCCTACTTGCTCACAGTGTTCATGTTCATCTTCGTTGCCAATCTTATGGGGCTTGTTGTAGTGTTCCCCGGCGGTGCTAACCTCACAGGTAATATCGCAATTACCCTCGTCCTGGCCGTTATCACGTTCCTCGTGACAAACATCTTCGGCACCAAGCACTATTGGAAAGAAATCCTGTGGCCTGATGTTCCACTGTGGCTTAAGTTCCCCCTCCCCATCATGCCCATCATCGAAATCTTCGGTATGTTTACCAAACCCGCAGCGCTTACAGTTCGTCTGTTCGCTAACATGATGGGAGGTCACATCATCGTAATTTCACTCACGCTGATTATCTTCATCTTCGCCAAGATGGGCGTTGCAGCACTCTCAGGTGCTACAGTCGTCTCAATGATATTCCAGATTTTCATGCTTTTGATTGACGTGCTGGTGAGCTTCATTCAAGCCTATGTGTTCACCATGCTCTCAACCATCTTCATCTCTCTTGCTCAGGAACACGAGCATGAGGAACATGAAAAGAAAATAACTGAAAACAACGTTGCAACCCCTGCAACAGCTAAATAAGCGAATACAAATAAATTATACATAACATTAAAAAACTGAAAACATGTTAGCATTGATTTTAGCATTAGAAGGTCTCGTACAGTTAGGCGCAAGCTTTGGCGCAGGTATCGCAGCAATCGGTGCCGGTCTCGGTATCGGTAAGATTGGTTCTTCAGCCATGGAAGCTATCGCTCGCCAGCCTGAAGCTGCAGGTGATATCCGCAGTAACATGATCGTGATCGCCGCTCTTATCGAAGGTGTTGCACTCTTCGCTGTTATTGTGTGCCTTCTCGCTATCTTCCTTTAATAACCCCCTCTGAACCTTACTGATGGAATTATTCACCCCCGACTACGGTCTCGTCATTTGGATGTTCGTGGCGTTTGCCATCCTTTTCCTCATATTGTGGAAAAAAGGCTGGCCCGCAATCACGAACATGATTGACAAGCGCGCCGACCTTATAGACAAGGGTGTGGAATATGCGCAACAAGCTAAGGATCAACTTGACAAAGCTCAGCTCAGCGCTGACCAGATCATCGCTGAGGCACGTCACCGCCAGGCTGACATCCTGCGCGAAGCTGACCACATGAAAGACCAGATTGTGGAACAGGCCCGCCAGGAAGCTCGCACTGCAGCCCAGAAGGAAATGGAGAGTGCACGCATCGCTATCGCCCAGGAACGCAAGGAAGCTGAAAAGCAGTTCCGCAACCAGGTGAGCGAGTTTGCCCTCGACATTGCCACCAAGGTTACACGCAAGCAGCTCAAGGACGATGCCACCCAGGCGGCTCTTGTCAATGACCTTATCGATGAGATTGAAACTAAAAACTAACTACAACTCTCCACACTCAAGTAACTAACTAATTTTCCCGAGATGGATCAAGGCCTCATTCCACAGCGATATGCACGGGCGCTCTACAAGGTTGCTCTCGAACGCAATTGTACCAAGCCTCTTTATGACCTCATGAAGAGAATGGCCGATGCTTTTGCCGCTCAACCTGAACTGGGACGTGTCATCGAGAATCCATATGTTGATGCTGAACGCAAGCAACAGCTTCTCATGACCGCTGCAGGCGTAGAGTCAACTGACAAGACTCCCGCTATCGAGACACTCGCTGACTTCATCAAGCTCCTGCAACAGAATAAACGCATTGAGTTTGCTCGTGAAGCAGCTATCGCCTACGTCAGCATCTATCGCAAGGCTTGCAACATCGCCACCGTGAAAGTTACCTCAGCCTCCCCTCTCGATGCCGCTGCATCTGAAAAAATCAAAAACATCATTGCAGCCCGTAATCCTCAGGGAGTACTTGAATATGAAGAAATCGTGGATCCTGAACTCATAGGCGGATTCACAATCAATATCGACAACCAGAAACTGGACGCGTCGATAAAGAACGAACTCAAACAATTGCGTTTAAAACTGCTTAGCCACTGACCCCAATGATTAACCCAAGCGAGATATCAGAAGTTCTCAAACAGCAACTTGAGAACGTTAATACTAAAGTAACGTTTGACGAGACAGGTACAGTCCTCAACGTAGGTGACGGTGTTGCCCACGTTTACGGTCTTGACAATGTACGTGCCAACGAACTTGTAGAGTTTGAGAATGGTGTGATGGGCGTAGCTCTGAACCTCGAGGAGAGTAACGTCGGTGTCATCCTGCTCAACAATGTTAACTCGGTTACCGAGAACATGAGCGTACGTCGCACCGGTCGCATCGCCTCAATCGAGGTTGGCGACGGATTGTTTGGACGTGTCATCAACGTTCTGGGTCAACCCATCGACGGCCGTGGACCCATAGAAGGAGAACTCCTTCCCATGCCTCTGGAGCGCAAGGCTCCCGGCGTAATTTTCCGCCAGCCCGTAAAACAGCCCCTTGAAACAGGTATCAAGGCTGTTGACTCCATGGTGCCCATTGGTCGCGGACAGCGTGAGCTTATCATCGGCGACCGCCAGATTGGTAAGACCGCAATTGCAATCGACACTATCATCAACCAGCGTGCCAACTATGAAGCCGGCAAGCCCGTATATTGCATCTATGTAGCAATAGGCCAGAAGGCATCATCAGTTGCCGCAATCGTTGAAACACTTCGCCAGCACGGAGCCCTCGACTACACCGTGGTTGTTGCCGCTACCGCTGCTGACTCAGCTTCAATGCGTTACTACGCACCCTTCGCCGGCGTAGCAATCGGCGAGTTTATCCGTGACACCGGCCGTGACGCCCTCATCGTCTATGATGACCTGTCAAAGCAGGCTGTCGCTTACCGTGAGATTTCACTTATCCTCAAGCGTCCTTCAGGTCGTGAGGCTTATCCCGGTGATATTTTCTATCTCCACTCTCGTCTCCTCGAGCGTGCGGCAAAGATTATCGACAACCAGCACGTTGCATCAATGATGAACGACCTGCCCGAGGTTCTCAAACCCATCGTGAAAGGTGGCGGTTCACTCACTGCCCTCCCCATCATCGAAACCCAGGCAGGTGACGTATCAGCCTACATCCCTACCAATGTAATTTCTATTACCGACGGCCAGATTTACCTTGAGAGTGCCCTCTTCAACCGTGGTATCCGTCCCGCTATCAACGTGGGTATTTCAGTATCACGCGTGGGTGGTAACGCTCAGATCAAGCCCATGAAGAAGGTTGCCGGTACACTGAAAATCGACCAGGCTCAGTTCCGCGAGCTCGAATCATTCACCAAGTTCGGTGGTGACATCGACCCTGTAACCGCCCGCGTTATCGACCGTGGCCGTAAGAACGAACGCCTCCTCATCCAGCCCCAGTACCAGCCCGTACCCGTGGCTGAAGAGGTTGCAGTTATCTACTGTGGTGTAAACGGACTGCTAGAAAATGTTCCTCTCGACAAGGTTGCCGAGTTTGAACAGTCATTCCTCCAACTCCTCCGCGCCAAGTACCAGACGACCGTTCTTGACAAGATATCTTCATCAATAATGGATGAAGAAGTGACAAAAGCACTTACCGAGGCTGCCACTGAAGTAGCAGCACGTTACAATAACAACTGATTATGGCGACACTACGCGAGCTAAAAGGACGTATAGGATCGGTTGCTTCAAGCGAGAAGATTACCGGTGCGATGAAAATGATCTCCTCAGCCAAGATGCACAAGGCTGAGCAGGCACTGCGACAGCTTAAACCCTATCGCAGCCAGATTGAGACCATCATTGCCAATCTTCTGAGCGCTGACGTCGATTTCCACTCCCCTCTTCTTGAGAGCCGTGAAGTGAAGTCAATTGCTCTCGTAATCCTGGGATCAGATGACGGTCTGTGTGGCGCTTACAATGTCAATATTTACAAGAAAGCCGTCGAGCTGATTGAATCGCTCAAGAACGAGCACCCCTCAGCTGTGATTACCCTCATCCCCGTGGGCAACAAGATTGCTAAACAGGTAGTGAAATTGCAGTCACCCGGTGTTAAAACTGAGATTGTTCCTGACATCGACTCCAAGAGTTCAGCTGAAGCAATCAACAGTTTCGCAGCTTTTCTCCGTGACAGCTTCCTCTCGGGAACCTATGATATGGTTACAGCGCTTTCCACCCACTATTACACTGTGAGCCGCCAGCGCATCGAGTCATTCCAGGTTCTCCCCGTCGAGCAGGCTACACTCGCGAAAGCTGACTCCACTGACAGCAAGCCCACAATCAAACCTTATATATTCGAACCCTCGCCTGAGGCTATCGTTGACACTGTTCTCCCCCTGTTCCAGCTTGCACTCATGCAGGATCTTTTCACCCAGAACATGGCATCAGAGCAGGCTGCACGCGTGATGGCAATGCAAAGCGCCAACGATAACGC
>JAAVGQ010000138.1 GCA_014800105.1 Bacteroidales bacterium
CCTGAGCGACGCTTGCCGTATCCACCCTTGGGGCGGTTGCCGCGACGTTGCTTTCCGCGCTGAGGATTGTAGGCGGGCGTCTCACCAAGTTCAGCGGGTAATTCTTCCTTCTTAATATCCATTTCGAGGAACTCCTCAATCTTTCCAAATGCACTCTGGTCTTTAGGGCTTACGAGTGTAATAGCCTTGCCGTCAGTCCCGGCACGGGCCGTTCGACCCACGCGGTGCACGTAGTCCTCAGCCTCGCGGGGAACGTCATAGTTCACTACCATCGTGATATCGTCGATGTCAATACCGCGGGCCACGATGTCAGTAGCGATGAGAATATCAGTGCGTCCGGCGCGGAAATCAAGCATCACGTCCTCACGGCGCTGCTGGTCGAGGTCGCTGTGCATCTCGTCTACTTTCCAGTGAGAGCGGTGAAGCTCGCGGGTGAGTTCCTTGACTTTTAGCTTGGAAGCTGCAAAAACGATTACTCGCTTGGAGTGAAGTGTATTGAAGAGGTGCTTGAGGTAAGGGGTCTTCTGCTCTTCGTAGCATATGGCTGCACTCTGGTCAATTCCCTCGGCCGGGCGTGAGACTGCAGTCTTGACCTCGACGGGATTGGTTAGAATAGCCTTTGCCAACTGCTTGATTTTGGGTGGCATGGTTGCAGAGAACATCATTGTCTGGCGCTCCTTGGGAAGCTGTTTCACTATTTGCATGATGTCATCGTAGAAACCCATGTCGAGCATGCGGTCAGCCTCGTCAAGAATGAAGTAGCTCACGCGTGAGAGATCTACGTTACCCATCTGCAGGTGGGCGATAAGGCGCCCGGGAGTGGCAATGACTACGTCGGTACCCATTTTGAGTCCTCGCTGCTGGCGTGCGAATGTCACGCCGTCAGTGCCCCCGTAGACTGCTACCGAGTTGACGGGCATGAAATAGGCGAAGCCTTCCATCTGGCGGTCAATCTGCTGGGCAAGTTCGCGGGTAGGAGCCATGACGATGCAGTTGACGGCATCCTCAGGGGCAGGGAGACGTGAGAGCCTGTCAATTACCGGTATGAGGTAGGCTGCTGTTTTTCCGGTACCGGTCTGTGCCACAGCGATGATATCCTTTCCTTCGAGCGCTACCGGGATAGCTTTCTCCTGGATGGGTGTACACTCGTCAAAGTGCATGTCATATAGTGCATCAAGCAATTCATCGCTAAGATCAAGCTCTTCAAAAGTCATGTCGTATGAGGATTTTAGATACTACAATAAAAAAATAAAAGCCACTTCCCGTAGATTAGAGGAATGGCTGTTAAATATTTCATGCTGAGAATGGAATCTCAAGCATGAAGCGGGCACCGTTCTTGTAATTGGAGTCGAGCGTGAGCACGCCGTTTAGTAGCTGGGCAAGCTGGCGTGACACGAAGAGACCGAGGCCGTTACCGGGGATGTTCTGGTTGACTTTGCCGAAGCGCATGAATATTTCCTCTTCCTTGCCGGCAGGAATGCCTGTGCCGGTATCGGTTACGTCAAATATTATGCTCTGGCGGACATTGTCGGTGTGATAGCTGAGTTTTATGGTACCCTCGTCAGTGAATTTGATAGCGTTGTCGAGGAGGTTGCGGAGAATCTGCTCTACTCGGTGAGGATCAGTATTGAAAATAACATCAGTATCTTCAGCGCTTGTGAACACCAGTTTTACTCCGGGCTTCAGGGTGTGCTCCATGTTGAGGAGTGCATGCTGGCAAATGTCCTTGGCTGATGCCGGCACCACGCGCACTGACATGTTGGAGCTCTCAGTTGACGAGCCGTTGAGGATGTCGTTGGCGATAGTGCTGAGGAGCTCGGAGTTTCGTGTTACTATCTCAGCGAAGCGCTTGATGTAAGGGGCGGTATCTCCCGTGACGCTGTCAGATATGAGGTTAGAGTACTCGATGATGTTGTTAAGCGGGGTGCGGATCTCGTGATTGAGACTCATGACGAAATCAGTCTTTACACGCTCAGCCGCCTTTGCCCTGTCACGAGCCTCGATTAGATCACGCTGGGTGTCTTTCAGGTTATCGCGCTCGTTAACGAGAATGCGGTTGGATGAAGAGAGGTCTTTGGATAGCTGGTGGGCCTTGCTGTAAGAACGCCACAGGAATAAAAGAATCACGATTACGAGGATAAGGCCTATGATGATAGCGACGGTGATGGCGCGCTGGCGCTCGATGGTGATTATCTGGTTGTCGTGGATGAGGCTTGCGTTTATCTGCCTGAGATTCTGCACGTCGTAGAGTATCTGCAACTCGCGGTAGCTTGCGTCAGCTTTGTCGGCGATGTGTTGTTTCAGGAGGGTATTGTGCTCGTCAAGTGCATCAAGCAATGTTGTCTTGTCGTTCTCAGCTCTGGCAGCCTCGATGAGCATTGCAAGGAGACGTCGGCGCTCGTTGTCAGGATTAGTCTCATTCAGCTGTTCCTTGATGAGGGGAAGTGCCTGCGCGTAATGTTTCTTACCCATGTGGTAATAGATGGCAGCCCGGCGCATGTGACTCTTGCTGAAACGAGAAGCGGGCTTTGCACGTTCAATATTGACGATACCATTGTAATATTCATCGAGTTCCTCATCGCTGAGCACTTCCTCACACATGAGGAGGGAGAGATAAGTGTTGAACAGCATGCCGTCATGGGAGCGGTAGGGGCGCTTGAGAGCCTCGGGTGTATTATCGAATTTCTCGGTGAGGCTGAGTTTGTCGCGGTTAGCCTGAGCTGCGGCTTCATACATACCGTTGTCAATGAACGTCTGCGAGGCGATGCTGTTGAACAATGATGTAATGTAGATATTATCGATTTTCTTGACTATTTCCTGGAGCTCAAGGAGATACCTGGTGAGCATGTCGCCGCTGGTGGCCTGGCTCAGGAAGTTGACAAGCATGAAGAGGCTTTCAGCTTGCTCATAAATATCGCTCTGTTTAGTCCAGTCACGCTCGCGATACTCAGTGAGATACTCGAGAAGTTTTTCCTGCTTTTCCTCGCTGCTCATTCTCTTGGTGGCGACTGAGGCACTCCTCACTTTGACGTAGAGCAGGGCTGCGCGGTTTGAGTCATACTTGGGGAGAGATTCAGCACGCTTTATAAGTTCAGCTTGCATTGAATCACTCTGGCTATTGAAACTTGACAGGAGGCAAAGGACTTGGTTAACTGCGTCGTATCGTTTTTCACGGACGCCCAGGTTGTATATCTCTTCAAGAATAGGGTTAGACTCGTCAGTGTGGGTGATGTCAAATATATTGTAGAGTAATATGAGGCTGTCGGAGGGATTTTTGGCATTGGCAAGCTCTTCTTTGAGACTGTCTAAAAGTGCAGCTTGCGAGAAAACGGGCAGGCAGCATAACAGGCCAATTATGATTGATATAGTGCGATTCATGATTCAATAGTGCGTAAAGCGTGACAAAGATAGTGATTTTGAGGATAAAATCAACCATAAATTTGAAAACTTTTCGATTGAGGGCAATGTTTTTGTAATAAAGCCGCAACTTTATAGCAATAAATTGGCAACCGTATGGTAACTTCTTAGAAATAATTATGTAATCTTTAACATTGTTTCTTGAACAGAATGTTAAATACCGGCGTTCTTATTGAGCTAATTACTATAAAACACACGATTATGATACAAAATACTTCTACCGGGCGTGCGTTGCGCAAAAGCATAGTACCGTTTCTCATGTTTTTGGGGCTTACCGGGCTCAGTGCTGTTGCCTTGACGGGTTGTGATGACGACAAAGATGACGATATTTCACCACGCAAAGAATATGTCGAGGCACTGCGGCAACTTTACCCCGCGGCAAATCATGTTGACTGGGAGAATAAGGCCGGTTACATTGTTGCCGATTTCAAGAACGATGCCCGTCAGGAAGTTGAGGTATGGTTTGACAATCAGGTTAAGTGGGCAATGACCACGACTGATTTTGACAAGGACTTTACAGCCGTCCCCGCCGCGATAATCGACAACATCAGGATATCCGATTACGGCACTTGGACCATGGATGACGCGGAATATGTGGAACGTCCTGCCGGAAATTACTATATAGTAGAAGTAGAAAAGCAGGGCTCGCGCGATGCTGACCTCGTTTATCGCGAGGATGGTACGTTTGTCAAGGTTGTTCCCGGCACAATCGAGTCGCTGACTCCTACTACCTTACTTGAATAAATCACAAGACTTGAATAATCACAAGCCGGCAACTCCTTGATACAGCCATGTCATGAACTGAACTTCCTCGAGGGTCTCACCCCAGCCTACGGGACTCATTCCTTTCCAGCGCTCGTTGATGAAGGATGCGAGGTCATCAAGCTGTTTCTGAGCGCACTGCGGCGAGACTGCGAGCGGGTTGGGGTTACCTTCGTTTTCAGCGGCATTCTCGGCAAGGATTCCGGCAGCGCGACAGGCACAGAGCTGGCCCTGGCAGGTTCCCATGCCCATGCGGGTGCGACGGCGCAGGTTGAGCAGGTTGTGAACATGAAGCTCAGTGATGGCATATTTCACTTCAGCAACTGATACCTGTTCGCATTCACACACGAGGCCCTCATCATCAGCACCGTTGCGGTTAATGTCGCGGCTCATGGTGCCGTGGCGGCCTTCGGCAGCTTTCTGGTCAGTGCTGAGGTCGATGATGTGGCTCTTGGTACGGCGCCAGCTCTTGAGGCGTTTCTGTTTTCTGACCTCGGCAGGTTCTGAGCCCGGTAGTGGCTCAGTGGCGGTGACGCAGTGGTTGCTGTTACCTAATTTTTTGCAAGCCAGGTCGGTGGCCCATTCAGCCATGAGTCGGTAGGTCATGAGTTTACCGCCGGTGATGGTGATAAAGCCGGGAACACCGTCGCGGGTTTCATGATCGAGACACGCGATACCGCGGCTTATTGAGCGGCCTGAAGGGTCGTCATCGCTTGCCACGAGAGGACGCACGCCTGCATAGGCACGGAGGATGCGTGTGTGAGCCAGCGAGGGAGCCAACTTTGCGCCTTCGCTCATGAGGATATCAACTTCAGCTGTAGTAACCTCCATGTTGTCAACGGTTTCAAAAGGCACGCGGTCGCTTGTGGTGCCGATGAGGCAGATGGTGTCGCCCGGAACGAGAATGTCGGCGTTGGCGGGCTTGCGGCATCGGTTTATGACCATGTTGTTGATGCGGTGGCCGAAGATGAGCAGCGCGCCCTTGGCGGGGAAC
>JAAVGQ010000058.1 GCA_014800105.1 Bacteroidales bacterium
CGAGGCGGGCGATGTTCATTGCCTCCTTGAGGGCTTCACGGAAGTGGAATGTGTCCAGATAACCACTGAGTTTCTCCTTGATTTCGAGGAGCTGAGCGTAAGTATCACGCTCGGCATCAGTGAGCTCGGTTACAGCGGGGACTTCGCCGCTATAGTATTTGTGAGTGAGTACGAGAGCGCGGTTAACGAAGTTTCCGAGGATAGCGACGAGCTCCGAGTTGTTGCGCTGCTGGAAGTCAGCCCAGGTGAAGTCGTTGTCCTTAGTCTCGGGAGCATTGGCGGTGAGAACGTAGCGAAGCACGTCCTGCTTTCCTTCAAAGTCGCGGAGATACTCGTGCAACCACACAGCCCAATTGCGAGAGGTAGAAATCTTATCACCCTCAAGGTTCAGGAACTCGTTGGCGGGTACGTTATCAGGAAGCTGGAAATTGTCACCGTAGGCCATGAGCATTGCGGGGAACACGATGCAATGGAACACGATGTTGTCTTTACCAATGAAGTTAATCACGCGGGTTTCAGGGTCTTTCCAGTAGGTTTCCCACTTGTCGGGCATCAGTTCCTTGGTGTTGGATATATAACCGATGGGTGCGTCAAACCACACGTAAAGTACTTTACCCTCAGCTCCTTCTACCGGCACGGGTACACCCCAGTCGAGGTCGCGGCTCACGGCGCGGGGCTGCAGTCCAAGGTCAATCCATGACTTGCACTGGCCGTAAACGTTGGTTTTCCACTCTTTGTGACCGTCGAGAATCCACTTGCTGAGCGCGGGTTCCCACTTGTCAAGGGGCAGGTACCAGTGCTTTGTTTCCTTGAGTACGGGAGTGTTGCCGGTGATTGCGCTCTTGGGGTTGATAAGGTCAGTGGCATTAAGTGAAGTACCGCATTTTTCACACTGGTCACCATAAGCGTTGAGGTTGTGGCAGTGAGGACATTCGCCGGTCACGTAACGGTCAGCGAGGAACTGCTGTGCCTGCTCGTCATAGAGCTGCATGGATGTCTTTTCAATAAACTCACCCTTGTCATAGAGGTGGCGGAAAAATTCTGATGCGGTCTCAGAGTGAATCTTGGAGGTAGTGCGTGAATAGATATCGAATGAGATACCGAGCTCCTCCATTGAATCCTTGATGATTTTGTGGTAGCGGTCAACGATATCCTGGGGTGTAACGCCTTCAGCCTTGGCTTTTATAGTGATGGGCACACCATGTTCATCACTGCCGCCTATCATTACAACGTCCTCACCCTTGAGGCGGAGGTAGCGCACGTAGATATCAGCGGGAATATATACACCGGCCAGGTGTCCAATGTGGACGGGACCGTTGGCATAGGGTAATGCTGTAGTTACAAGTGTTCTTTTAAAGCTCATATATTGATAATGATTATTTCATGATTAATTCTTACTCTCTTCCAGGGCCTTGAAAGCGACGGCATACATTTTCATCTGTTTCACCATGGCAAGCAAGCCGTTGGAGCGCGTGGGGGAAAGATGCTCTGAGAGTCCAATCTTGTCAATGAAGTAAAGGTCAGCATCGACAATCTCAGCGGGAGTGTGGTCATTCAGCACCTCGATGAGCAATGAGATGATACCCTTGACGATGATAGCGTCAGAGTCGGCTGTATAGTGTACCTTACCATCCTTGAGCTCGGCGTTGAGCCACACGCGGCTCTGGCAGCCTTCAATAAGATGTTGAGGTGTTTTGTAAGCCTCGTCAATGGGAGGGAGAGCGTTGCCCAGGTCAATGATGTAGGCATAGCGGTCCATCCAGTCATCGATATCGCTGAATTCAGCGATGATGCGGTCCTGTATTTCGTTTATGGTCATGATTATTTGCGTTTTATGGTTAAGTAAGAAATCAACCTTCCGGTATCGCTGATAGTCGAGGGGTCAATATTCTCGTAAGTGTCGTCATGAGTGTGCCACGTGGGGTTGAATGAGCCGGTTGACTCGTTGTAATTTTCAATAATGTCAATGGCCGGGATTCCATATCGGTTGATGAACAGGTGGTCATCAACAACAGCGCCACCCTGAGTGTTGACAAAGCGGTCACCGAGGCCTATAGAGGCAGCCGTGCTCCACACCATGTCGACAATGTCACGGGCGTATGCATTGCTCACAACCTCGCGGTGGAATCGCGCGCCTTTACCCCCCACCATGTCAAGCAGTATTGCGTAGCGTGGACGCCTGCTATTGTTGTAGGGTGACGTTTCGAGCCAAGCCTGAGTGCCGAGACACCATGTGGTTTCGTCACCGCCTGAGTTGCCTGGAGAGCCGTAATCCTCGCCGTCAACAAGCAGAATGTCAACCGGCATGATGCTGCCATGCTCGCCAGCCATGCGGGCTATTTCCATGAGCACCGCTACACCGCTGGCTCCGTCATTGGCACCGTCGATGGGTTGCTTTGCCTTGGTTGCGTCAGTCTCAGCGTCGGCCCACGGGCGGCTGTCCCAGTGAGCTAACAGAAGGATGGGATCGCCGGGCGCGTCACTGTTAAAGCGGGCAAGAATGTTGCGCAGGGGCAGCTCGTCGCCGTTCCATGCTTTCACAGTCACGTTCTGCTCAATCACGGTATCAGCACCCCACGTGGTGAGACGCTCCACGAGGTAGTCACCGCATTCCTTGTGAGCCTTAGTGCCGGGAACGCGTGGACCCAAGTCAGTCTGAGCCTTTAGGTAGCTCATGGCACTGTCAGTGGAAAACGCCGGTACTTCAAGTGCCGGTGCATCAGCCCCGGTTGCCTCAGCTTTAGCCGCTCCTGAGGATTTACAGGAAACCATGGCAGTTGCAACGCATGCCATGCAGGTGATATTAAGAACTCTATGTAAAAAATTTTTCATTCAAATGTTGCTTGTTGATAATTAGCTCATTACACCATTGATGCAAACGATGAAGGAATTGGTGTAGTAAATTCCATGAGTTTGCGCGTGATGGGATGAGCGAATTTCAGTGTCTGGGCATGGAGAGCCATGCGGTGAATGGGGCTGCTTTTTGCTCCGTAGCGGCGGTCGCCGGCGATGGGATGGCCGAGGTCCTTCATGTGAACGCGAATCTGGTTCTTACGTCCCGTGTCAAGTGACACTTCGAGCATCGTGTAGCCCTTGCCACGCTTGAGCACCTTGTAACGGGTAACGGCAAGCTGGCCTTCCTCAGGATTATCAGTCGAGTAGACCTCATATTTTGAGTTCTCGGCGAGATAGCTCCTTATTTCGCCCTCGTCGTTCTCTACGTTTCCTTCCACTACGGCGAGATATTTGCGCTCCAGCACCATGTTGTTCCAGTTGTGCTGCATCGCTTCCTTAGCCTGCGGATTGCGTGCGAACATCATGAGGCCTGATGTATCGCGGTCAAGGCGATGAACGATGAAAATCTTGTTGCGGGGGTCAACCCACTTGACATATTCGCGCAGGATTGAATAAGCGGTGCCGTCCTTAACCTTATCGTTACCCATTGACAGCAAGCCGTAGCCCTTGTTGATGACGATGATGTCATCATCCTCGTAGACGAGCTTGAGGCGACGGTTGTAGAACCGGGGCCACTCGCGGGTGAGATTGATGCGTACGGGAGTTCCGGCGGCTACGGGATAGTCAAATTGTGAAGTGACCGTTTCTCCCACTTTCACGCTGTTGTGCTTGAGGAGTTCCTTCACGTTGGTGCGCTTGCGGTTGGGCATAGCTTTGTACAGGAACTCCAGGAGCGGAGTGTCCTCAGCGGGGGTATATGTTTCTATAACGTCAGGAGTAAAACGATTAGCCTCGCGTGCTCCCGGTTTTATTTTCAATGGTTGTGGCATAGTGCAAACTTACTTTTTAGCGGCTGTCTTTTTTGTCGCAGTTTTTTTGGCGGCTGTCTTGCGGGCACCGCGGGTCTTGGGTGCCGGACCGTTCTCGATGATTTCGCGGCACTGTTCCAGGGTGAGGTCAGCGGGCGATTCCACATCCTTGGGAATCTTGTAGTTAGCCTTGTTGTAGCTGATATATATACCGTAAGGACCACGCAGGAGCTGGATGGCGGGATCTTCATCAAATACCTTTACGACCTTTTTCTCGTCGGCCTGGCGCTTGGCGTCAATCAGCTCGATTGCTTCCTCAAGTGACAGGGCGGCGGGCTCGAGATCCTTGGGAATGGAAATGAATTTATTGTCATGCTTGACATAGGGACCGAAACGGCCTATGGCAACAGTCACAGGCTTATCCTCATAGTCACCGAGCTCTCGGGGGAATTCAAAGAGCTTGAGAGCTTCCTCGAGTGTTATGGTTGATACTGACTGTCCCTTGAGTAGAGAAGCGAACTGAGGCTTTTCATCGGCATCGCCTTCACCCTTTTGCACGAGGGGACCGAAACGGCCTATCTTCACGCTGACGGGTTTACCGCTCACGGGGTCGTTACCCAGCACGCGCTCGCCCACTTTGTGCTCGAGGTGCATGTTCATAGCGCTGTCAACAGCCGGGTGGAAGTGACCGTAGAATTCAGCAATCTCACTGTTCCATGGGAGCTTGCCTTCAGCTATATCGTCAAAGCGTTCCTCAACGCGTGCGGTGAAGTTGAAGTCAAGGATATTGGGGAAGTAGCTGGTGAGGAACTCGTTGACAACCATGCCTATATCAGTGGGCAGGAGCTTGCCCTTGTCAGCACCGGTAGTCTCGGTACGTTCGGTTTCCTTAATCTTGCCGGTGGGTAGCAGAGTGAGAGTGGTGAGAGTGCGTTCAGTGCCGGGAAGGTCACTTTTCTCCACATATTCCCTTTGCTGGATGGTTGAGATAGTGGGCGCATAGGTTGAAGGACGACCTATGCCGAGTTCCTCCATCTTCTTCACGAGCGAAGCCTCAGTGTAACGGGGTGGATGCTGGGTGTAACGCTGCTGGGCGGTCACTTCGTCAAGCTTCACGCTGTCACCGTCATGGAGCTCGGGGAGAAGACCCTGAATCTCGCTGTCATTGTTCTCGTCATCGTGTCCCTCGATATAGACGCGGAGGAAACCGTCAAATTTCAGGACCTCGCCGGTAGCCGTGAAACGGTCACGGTCATGGTCAGGGGTGATGTCAACGGTTGTTTTCTCGAGTTCGGCATCAGCCATCTGTGAAGCGATGGTGCGCTTCCATATAAGATTATACAGGCGCTTTTCCTGGGGTGTACCATCGATGTCATGCTGGTCAATGTAGGTGGGGCGTATTGCTTCGTGAGCTTCCTGCGCACCCTTACTTGACGTGTGGTAGTGGCGCACCTTGAGGTACTGCTCGCCTATGTTTTCCTTGATTTCCTTGGTGATTGTATTGATAGCAAGCTTAGAGAGATTGAGAGAGTCAGTACGCATGTAGGTAATGTGACCGTTCTCGTAGAGGCGCTGAGCCACCATCATGGTCTGTCCCACTGTGAAACCAAGCTTGCGGGCAGCCTCCTGCTGGAGTGTTGAGGTTGTGAACGGGGGAGCTGGAGATTTCTTAACCGGCTTTACGGTTATTTCACCCACTTTCCAGTCAGCACCCTTGCAGCGGCCGAAGAGTTCTTCCACTTCCTCGCGGTTGTGCAGGCGGCGTGAGAGTTCAGTCTTGATGAGCGAGCCGGCAGCATCAGTGAAATCAGCCGTCACGCGGAAATATTCCTCAGGGGTGAAGGCTTTAATCTCCTGCTCGCGCTCCACAATGAGACGCACTGCAACTGACTGTACACGGCCGGCTGACAGCGCAGGCTTAATCTTTTTCCACAGCACGGGTGAGAGCTCGAAACCCACAATGCGGTCAAGCACGCGGCGTGCCTGCTGGGCATCCACGAGAGCGCGGTCGATGGTGCGGGGATTCTCGATAGCGTGCAGGATAGCATCCTTGGTGATTTCATGGAACACTATGCGGCGTGTAGTCTCAGGCTTCAGTTTAAGCACCTCGTAAAGGTGCCACGCGATGGCTTCTCCCTCGCGGTCCTCATCGGATGCGAGCCACACCATCTTGGCCTCCTTGGCAGCTTTCTTGAGCTCGGCTACAAGATTCTTCTTATCATCAGGTATTTCATATATGGGCTCGAAATCTTTGTCCACGTCGATGCTGAAACTCTTGCGTTTCAAGTCACGGATGTGGCCGTAGCTGGACATTACGCGATAATCGCTGCCCAGGAATTTTTCTATCGTCTTAGCCTTTGCTGGAGACTCTACTATAACTAAGTTAGGTGCCATGAGCTACTCTCGTGTTATTTACCTCTTATTAATTAATGTGGATATTCGAGGTGCAAAATTATAAAAGAATAATACGCCTTTCACTACTAAAACCCCGGCGGGGGGTAAAATACCGTGTTTTTATGTAATATTAACAGTTATCAGCATTTATTGCCATCCTGATGGTGGCAAAATGCTCACGGTTTTCGTCGGAAATCTCGCATTTTCTCTATATATTTGTAGAAAATTACTGAGGTGTTGATTTTTATATCATGCAGCCTCGCATCCTTCCAGCTGAAATTAATGTAAAATTCTTATTTAATACCAGTCATTATGTTTAAAAATCAACCTGCCGGACTGTATGTACTGGCACTCGCCAACACCGGCGAGCGCTTCGGTTACTATACCATGCTGGCGATTTTCCTCTTCTACCTGCAGGCGAAGTTCGGTCTCGATGCTGCCTGGACAGGTCAGATTTTCTCAATCTTCCTGGCGTTAGTTTACTTCATGCCCCTGGTGGGTGGATGGCTTGCTGACAAGTGGAGCTACTCAAAGTGTGTCGTATCAGGTATCGCAGTGATGTTCATCGGCTACGCGCTCCTCTCAGTTCCCACTCCCGTGCGCGAGAACACTTCACTCTACATCCTTTTCGCTGCCCTGCTGCTAATCTCAGTGGGTACAGGTCTTTTCAAGGGTAATCTCCAGGTAATGGTAGGTGACCTTTACAACAACAAGCAATATAGTGACAAGCGTGACTCAGCTTTCTCACTTTTCTACATGGCTATCAACCTGGGTTCAATGTTTGCTCCCATGGCTGCTATCTCACTGAAAAACATGGCTCTCAAGAGTGCCGGTTTCCTCACTGACGATTCAATGGCAGCTACAGTTTCTAACTGGTGCATTGACACTGACGGCTTTACCGTTATGCCCGCTGCCGGTTCAGAACAGCTCAAGGCTATGACTGACTTTGCCATGGACAAAGGCATGGCTGAGGGTGGCAACGTAGCGCAGTTCCTCACTGAATATCTTTCAGGTTTCGCTGCAAAGTGTTCTCACGCTGCTGACTCTCTGATTGGTTTTGCCAATGACTATATCACTGCATTCTCAGACGGCTGCGGCAACGCATTCGGCCTCGCTTGCGTTTCACTCATCGTCAGCTTCCTTATCTACACATTCGGTCGCAAGACTTACAAGCACATCATCACTGACAAGAAGGCAGGTTCTAAGAATGACAAGAAGGCTGTTGCTGCAGGTCCCGAGCTTACTCCCGCCCAGACCAAACAGCGCATTGTAGCACTCCTGCTCGTGTTCACTGTTGTTATCTTCTTCTGGATGGTATTCCACCAGAATGGTCAGACGCTCACCGAGTTTGCCAAGAGCTGTACTGCTAACTCAACTTCAAGCTGGACCCGCATCGGTTTCAACATCTGGGCTCTTGCTTCAATTGCCGTTGGTGTTTATGCTTTCTTTAGCCTCGTTCAGAGCAAGTCTAAGACCGGTGTCGCTGTCAGCTCGCTAATTCTTGGTGTGGCTGCCGGCGTTGTGTCATGGATTTACTCACGCACTCCCGAGACTGTTACCAACATTGACCCCGCTGTTTACCAGCAGTTCAACCCCTTCTATGTTGTTGCTCTCACTCCCTTCTCAATCGCACTGTTCAGCTGGCTGGGCCGTCGCGGTAAAGAGCCTTCAGCTCCCCGCAAGATTGGCTACGGTATGATTGTGGCAGGTCTCGCTTATCTCGTGATGGTATTTGCTTCACTCAACCTCGTGGGTACAAACGGTAGCGAGTCACCCAACTGGCTCATCACCACCTACCTCCTCCTCACCTTTGCTGAGCTCCTTCTCTCACCCATGGGTATCTCATTCGTATCAAAGGTTGCTCCTCCCAAGTATAAGGGAAGCATGATGGGTGGCTGGTTTGCCGCTACAGCAATCGGTAACTACCTCGTTTCAATTCCCATGCTAATGTGGGGTAACGTTTCTGTTCCCGTTATCTGGGGTATTCTCATCGCAATCTGTCTCCTCTCAGCAGCCTTCATTTTCTCAATCATGAAGAAGCTCGAGGCAGCTACATCCGACGAAACTCCCGCTCCCGCAGCTCAGGCTATCGAGAACGTCGAGGACGACGCAATCTAAGAATAATCAATAGCTATATAAAGGGTGCATCACCGTTGAAAGTGATGCACCCTTTTTCATGCCCTTCTATAACAACGGTGCTGCGGACTACCTAGATGTAAACGAATGGAGTGAGGACGGCCCGGAGAGGCCGTCGGGAGAAGAGCCGTGGCGCTAAGTGAGTGATGTCGATGACATCACGAACGCAGCCCGCGGTTTCAGAGATCACATCTAACCGGTACCAGCGTGGGTGGATAAGTTAAGCGCGGGCTGCACTCCCTAATGGTCGCTTAGCCACGCGCCTACTCTCCCGACGGTCTCTCCGGCCCGTCATTGCCACACCACTTATTGATTGATGTGAGTTTATTCTTTCGATTGCTTGTAAGCTTTAACGGTCTCGCTGATGCCGCGCTCAAGAGGAAAATTGACCTTGAAGCCGAAGTCCTGCTGTGCGGGGGTAACGTCACAGTTCCAGTTACGCTGTTTCATTATCTTGAACTTGTCGCGGTTCAAGGTGGAGGGCTTGCCGCGCAATGCGCCAATCTTCTCAGCGACGGCTGAGGCAACATATACCATCCACATGGGAAGTTTCATAGGTACAACCCATTTCACTCCCAGCTCGCGTGCTACCATGGTGCGGAACTGACGCTGAGTGTAGGCTTGCGGTTCGGAGATAATGTAGGTCTTTCCGAGGGTGTTATCCGAGGCGAGCGCATCATACATGGCGCCTACAAGGTCCTCGACATAGATGAACGTCAGGAGCTGTTTGCGGAATCCTACACCGAAGTCCCAGTGGCTGTCGATACTCTTGATCATCATGAGGTAATCCTGCTCGTGAGGGCCGTAGACACCCGTAGCGCGGAATATTATGTAGGGTATGCCTGACATGAGCTGTAGGTATTGCTCGGCCTTAATCTTTGACAGGCCGTAGCGGGTGTTGGGCACTGCCGGAGTCTGTGAGGTGAGTGGTGAGTAGTTCTTTTCATCACCGGGGCCCACAGCGCTGAGGCTGCTCATGAGGAGGAACTTTGACGGTACACGGTCGATGGCTTTCAGAGCCTCGACAACCGTGCGCAGGTATTCGTAATTGATGCGGTTGAAATCACTGAAACGGGTACACTTCGTGGCACCGAGATTGTGAATCACATAGTCCCATTTCTCACCTTCAGGGAGAGCATCGGCGAGAGCATTTCGGACGCTCTCAGGGGAGTCATAG
>JAAVGQ010000059.1 GCA_014800105.1 Bacteroidales bacterium
GACCATCCGGCAAGAAGGATACCGAGAACGCCGATTGAAGAAACAGCGATAAGGAAGAAAATACCGATGTTGAAGTTAACAATCTGAAGTCCGGGTCCCCAGGGGAGGACAGCAAATGCCATCATTGAGGCGATAATTACGAGATAGGGAGCGAGCGCGAAGAGGAAACGGTCGATGTTCTTCAGTTCAATAAGCTCCTTGATAAGGATTTTGAACATATCGGCAAAGCTCTGGAGCAAGCCGAAGGGACCTACACGGTTCGGGCCAAGGCGGCACTGGAATGCTGCGCAGACTTTACGCTCGAAATAGATGTAGAAAAGTGCCAGAACGGCATAGAGCAGAAGAAGTCCTACACCCACGAGCACACACTCGATTGTTGTTACGAGCCACGGAGCGAGTCCCCAGCCTAAAAGCAGGTTGTTGAACCACTCGGTAATGTTGGCGAAATCAAATGGTTTATCCATGATTGTGATATATTCTTGTCAGGATTGGCTTAATGAGTAGATTAACGGTCCATGTCGGGCACGATGTAGTCAAGAGAGCCGGCGATGGTAATGAGGTCAGCAATCTTGTTGCCGCTTGTGATTGAATCAACAACAGCCGCGAGGTTGAGTGAAGGGGTGGCGAACTTCATTCGCACGGGGCTTGTGCCGCCATCGCTTTCAATGTAAACGCCAAACAATCCACGGCATCCTTCAACGAGCTGGAACCAGTGACCCTTGGGAAGCTTGAGAACCTTGGGAACTTTTGCAAGGTAATCACCCTCGGGAATATTGTCGATGAGCTGCTCGATGATGTGAGCACTCTGTTCGATTTCTTTGATACGGGCCTTGAAGCGAGCCATTGAATCACCTTCAGTCATGACGATTTCCTCGAATTCTACTTCGGGATATACGCTGTAGGGGTGAGTCTTACGAACGTCACATGCCCAGCCTGATGCACGGCCTGAAGGACCGGTTACACCCCAGTCAATAGCATGTTCCTTGCTCATTACGCCCATGCCTTCGAGACGACCTTCAGCAATAACGTTGCCCACGAAGAGCTTGTTGTATTCCTTAAGGTTGGCGGGAAGGGTAGCCAGGAGAGCCTTAACATCCTTAACGAAGTCAGGATCAAGGTCAGCCATAACGCCGCCTATGCAGTCGTAGTTGAATGTCATGCGGGCACCGCAAGTTTTCTCCATGATGTCGAGAATCTGCTCACGCACTCGCAGTGTGTAGAACAGCATTGTTGTAGCACCAAGGTCCATGCAGTATGTTCCGAAGAACAAGCAGTGAGATGCGATACGTGAAAGCTCGTCCATGATTACGCGGATAACCTGTGCGCGACGGGGAACTTCGATTCCGGCAGCGCGCTCAATGCACATGCACAGGCCGTGGTGATAGTTGTGAGCTGAGAAGTAGTCCATACGGTCAGTGAAGTGGAGAGTCTGGGGATAACCGAGGTTCTCGCACAGTTTTTCAATACCGCGGTGGATATAACCCATGTAAACGTCAATCTTCTTGATAGTTTCTCCGTCAATAGCGGTGCGGAAACGAAGCACGCCGTGGGTTGCAGGGTGCTGCGGACCGATGTTTACAACGAAATCATCGGGAGCGAAGATTGCTTTTTCAGTGCAAACAACCTTGCCGTCCTCCCCCTTGGTATAAACCTGAGTGTTATCGCTCTGGCGTTCGTTCTCAAGGGTAACGGGGTTGCTGTCAGGGCCGTTGTCGTAGTCTTTGCGCAAGGGGTATCCTACCCAGTCGATGCTGAGGAAGAGACGGCGCATATCGGGGTTATTCAGGAAGATGATACCGTAGAAGTCATAAATTTCTCTCTCGTAGAAAGTGGCGATTGACCACAGGTCAGAGATTGAAGTGAGTACGGGCTGCTGACGGTCAGTAGTAGAAACCTGTATGGAAATTTCCTGATGTATAGTAGTCGAGCTAAGGTAATAAATGGCACCGAGCGTTTCAACGCGGTCGAAACCTACGATTGTCACGAGATAGTCATACCCGTATTCATCGCGCAGGGTCTGTGCCAGTTCATGAAGCTGTTCATCGGGGATATTAATGAGCAGTACATCGGCATCCTCAAAAGTGGCTTGAGGGAAGCGAGCTGCGACATTTTCCTTGATTGTTGCCATGATATAATGTTGTAAATGGGAGTTTTAATTTTACTTGCCGTTGATAATCTCTTCAGCCTTCTCGGCTACAGGATGTGTTTCTACAAATTCCTGCTGTTTCTCCTGGCGGTTAACTCCACCGAAGAAACGTTCAACCTTCACTTTGCGTGAAAGCTGCATGATGCCGTAGATCATAGCCTCAGGACAGGGAGGGCAGCCGGGAACGAATACGTCAACGGGAACAATATCCTCGATACCCTTGCAGACGTGGTAAGAACGACGGAAGGGACCACCTGAGATTGCACAACCACCGCAGGCAATCACATACTTGGGCTCAGCGAGCTGGTCGTAAAGACGGCGGAATACGGGCGCCATGCGGTTAACGATAGTACCTGCAACCATCATGAAGTCGGCCTGGCGTGGTGACGAGCGGGCAACTTCCCATCCGAAGCGTGCCATGTCAAAGCGGGCGGCGCCAAGTGATACGAATTCGATACCGCAACAGCTGGTAGCGAATGTCAAAGGCCACAATGAGTTAGAACGGCCCCAATTGATGAGCTTGTCGAGCGTGCCCACGAGCACGTTGGTGCCTGAAGCACGGAGTTCATCAACGAGATTTTCGATATACTCGTTATCCTTAAATGCCTCGTAGGGCATGCTTTTAGTTGTTACTTCCATTCAAGCGCTCCTTTCCGCCAGGCGTAAACGAGGCCCAGCACTAAAACTCCAAAAAACACTGCGATGCTGGTGAGACCGTCAACACCCATTTCGCGCATGCGCACGGCCCATGGATAAAGAAAAACGGTTTCAACGTCAAACATCAAGAAAAGGATTGCGAAGAGGTAATAGCCCACGCTGAAACGGGTCATTGAAGAGCCGCGGGTGGGGATACCACATTCATAAGCTTCCCCTTTCTGGGGGTTGAAAGAGCGGGGCGAAATCAGCCCGGCCAGCCACATAGCCAGGGCCACGAGAGCGACACCTGTCAGGAGGGCTACAACAGCAAGCAATGCGTTGTTGGAAATTCCGAATATTGCCGTAGTTATCATATATATTGTGATAATTTTATATCTTGCTTTAAATCAGCCGCGAGCAGTATATACACGGCCTACGAGAGTGCAAAGTTAAGATTTTTTTTCAATTCACCCACAATTTTAGCGCATTTTATTAAATCTCTTAATAAGATTGTCATAACGACTCTCTTCAGACTTTTACTTGTCAAGAGTTTGTCCCGAGTGATTCTTTATCAATATTAATAGTTTAGTCTGTCAGATGTTCTTCTTCGGTCAAGGTGCCGGATTTTTTCACACGTTTAACTGTATGTTTAATTTTTCCGATAAAGAAGTTTAACTCTAACGTAGATTCTGTTTCTACTGTTTCAAGGTCAGGCATTACTATGTTTGATAAAACTTTTCCAAAATGTTGCATTTTGGATGCTTGCTTTTCCGGATCTGTTTCTGTGTGTAGCTCAATAAGTTCACGTTTAAGATTTCTTACCTGAGCAAAAGTTTCAATTATTGAAAATGTAACGTCTATAGCAGTCTTGCTCTTTAGAATTGTAGCTAACATGTATAAACCCTTTTCTGTGAAAGCTTTTGTAGCCGTTCTACTCTTAGACGAGATTTTTGTGGCCGAAAATTTCGACCGCAAATAAGCTGTTTCAGCTTCTGTCAAAACGAGCATATAGTCCCCGGGGAATTTTTCAGGATTATTTTTGACAGCTTCATTTATTCTCTTTGTCTCTACACCATAGAGACTTGCGACATCAGCGTCAGCGATGATGGGTAGATCTCTAATTATTACTATTGATTTCCTGACATTTTCAATCAAGGAGGAGTTAAGCTCAGTAATATTAGATTGCTCAGTTATTTTGTTTATATTGGGACTCATGGTTGTTTTGAATAAAAATTGTTCACTCGCGGATGATTACGGGGTTGGATGAGTCGGTGAGGTCGACGATTGTAGTCATGCCGGGGGTAGCGTCTCCAGTGTCGACCATGCATGCAACGTCATTGTCGAGGGCATCGGCAATGGCTTCGGGCAGCAGTGTGTCATCGTCATCTGCGTCGGGCCAGTTGACAGTTGAAACCATGAGCGGATTGCCGAGCTCGGCGGCTATGCGGCGGGCAATGTCATTGTCGGGAATACGGGTTCCCACTTCCTTACGTCCTTTGAAAACCTTGGGCAGGCGTGGCGAGGAGGGGAGAATGTAGGTGTAGGGGCCGGGAAGGGTGTCCTTGAAAATTGAGAATGCGCGGTTGTCAATGCGCACGTATTCGCTTGCCTGAGAAATGTCGGCGCACAAGACTGACAGCGGGTGCTTGCGTGGGTCGATATTTTTCAGTTTACAGATGTGCTCAACAGCGCGGTTATTGAGAGCGTTGCAGGCAAACACGTAACGGTTATCAGTGGGAATGACGATGATTTCACCATCTTCAAGCGCCTTGACAAGTATATCGATATACTCCTCATTGATGCTTGACTCGTACATTTTCAGGATTCTCATGGCGTGAAAAAAATTTTAAAGCGAAAATTTTATGTGCAAAAGTAGCTTTATATTTGTAACAAACAATAAAACGTGCTTAATTTGTAATTGAATTACAACAAGCTTTCAACTACAACAAATTTATAAACCATAAATATTGATGTCACAGAAGAAATTTAAGATGGGGCTGCTCCCGTTGATTCTCGTAGCAATAGCCGCCGGAATAGGTACGGGTTATATTATGCCTGAGTGGTGTGCCCGCATTTTTATGACCTTTAATGCAATTTTCAGTCAATTCCTGGGTTTCTGTATTCCTCTTATAATAGTAGGTTTTGTAGCTCCGGCTATTGCTGACATTGGTAAAGAGGCAGGCAAGATGCTTGTGTTCACCGCGCTGCTCGCCTATGTTGCGACTATTTTAGCCGGCATGATGTCGTTCTGGACCGGTGACATTGTATTTCCTCATCTCATCGAACCGCTTGATTATATTCAGGATACCGCGTCCACCGTTTCTCTGCAGCCGTTCTTCACAATAGAGATGCCTCCGGTGCTTACCGTAATGAGTTCACTCGTGCTGGCTTTCGTAGTGGGTATAGGAGCGAGCCGTC
>JAAVGQ010000139.1 GCA_014800105.1 Bacteroidales bacterium
CCTTTCTCTGCGGCAAAGCGTGGAAGCGCCTCAAGGAACTGGAAAATACCACTCTCACGTGCCTGAAGTTCGCCGAATGTCTCAAGGTTCATGAAGAGGTTGACAATCTGCTCCTCAGGTGGAGTGGATGCGATCCAATCTATATATTTGTCGGCGGTAAGGGGGTATGCGTCCCACTCGGTGTTGCTGAAACGGAAAGCAATATCGTCGCTGAGTTTGGAGTTTTTAAGCAGAAGTTTCAGCTTTGGCGCAGTTGCGGCTGAGTAAACGTAGTTGGGCGATTTCCAACCGAGGATATGCTTGGCACCGTCAGTGATAGCCCCCTTGAATCCCATGTCGAGAATCTGCGGAGCGATCTCGTCGCTATAGATAAGCTCGGTGTTACGGAACACCTTGGGTGTCTGCCCAAACACTTCCTTGATCTTGGCTGTGTGGTGCATCACCTCCTCGCGGAACTCCTCCGGATCAATGAGCGAAGAGAGCGAGTGATTGTAGGTCTCGGCAAGGAACTCGACTTTGCCTGTGTCGGCAAGTTTCTTGAGAATGTCGACGAACTCAGGCACATACTGCTCGCACTGCTCAAGCGCCACGCCGGTGATTGAGATTGAGAAGCGGAATTTTCCGTTAGTCTCCTTAATCATTTTCAGCAGGGTCTGGGCTGCGGGGATATAGCTGCGCTGAGCCACGCGGGTAATGATGTCGTCGTTGGCAAAGTCGTCATAGTAATAGTGGTCGTTGCCTATATCAAAGAAGCGGTATCTCTTGAGGCGGAACGGCTGGTGAATCTGAAAATTAAAACAGATGGCTTTCATAGGGGGTATATTTTTATAGCGTGAGCTAAAGTTTTACATTAAATTTAGGATCGTGTCAGCGTCCCAATACTTTATTATAGATGTCGATTACCTTCTTTCCTGCTTTGTCCCAGGTTATCTGAGCAACTTCCTTGAGGCCGTCCTCCTTGAGCTGTTGATACAGGGCATCGTTAGTGCAGATTGAGTTGATAGCGTCGGCCATGGCGTCGATGTCCCAGTAGTCGGTCTTGATGACGTTGTCGAGAATCTCGGCACATCCGCTCTGCTTTGAGATAATCGATGGAACTCCCATCTGCATGGCTTCCAGTGGCGAAATGCCGAACGGTTCCGATACCGAGGGCATCACGTAGACGTCACTGGCTGAGAGCATTTCGTAAACCTGTTTCCCTTTCTGAAATCCCGGGAAGTGGAAACGGTCAGCAATTCCTCGCTCGGCGGCAAGTGTAATCATTTTGTCCATCATGTCGCCGCTACCTGCCATTACGAATCGCACGTTGTGGTTGTTCTTAAGGACTTTGGCAGCTGCTTCAACGAAGTATTCCGGGCCTTTCTGCATCGTGATGCGTCCCAGGAAAGTGACAACTTTTTCCTTGGGCTTGGGTGCCTTGATGTCCAGAAGTTCCTGACTCAAGGGCACAACGGCATTATGAACGGTGGTCACCTTGGCCGGGTCGATGCCATATTTTTCAATTACTGTCTTGCGTGTGAGGTTGCTCACGGTAATGATGTGGTCAGCATGAATCATACCGTCACGCTCGATATTAAATACCGTGGGATTGACATTTCCACGAGAGCGGTCGTAGTCAGTCGCGTGCACGTGAATCACGAGAGGCTTTCCGGTTACCTGCTTTGCGTGGATACCGGCCGGGTAGGTGAGCCAGTCATGAGAGTGAATCACGTCAAACTCTTCAGTACGTGCGATCACGCCGGCAACGATTGAGTAGTTGTTGATTTCTTCAAGCAAGTTATCAAGGTATTTGCCCGAGAATTCAATACAACCCAGGTCGTTGGTGAGCATATAGTTGAAGTCAGCGTAGATGTGGTCACGCAAGCGGAAATACTCGTGAGGATCCATCAGCTTGCCTATGCGGCTTTCAACGTAGTCATATGTGACATCCTTCCAGACGATGGGAGTCTGGGATGCTCCTATAATCTTAGCGAAACTTTTATCTTCGTCGCCGAATGGCTTGGGGATAACAAACGTAATATCCATATCACCACACTCCCACATTCCCTTAGTGAGACCGTAGCTGGCGGTACCAAGGCCGCCGAGGATGTGAGGCGGGAATTCCCACCCGAACATTAATGCTTTCATGGTGATTATTGTCTATATTTCTTAAGGGTGTAGAGGGTTCTTAAAACTTCAGCGATATTGGTGGCATGGCTTATGGCGCCGCGTCCCTGGAATGGAGGATTGCCGTCATAAAGCTGTGATAGGGAACCGATGCAGCCTTGTGACATCTCGTCCTCGAAGCCTATGAGCATGCGGTCGATGTAGCTGACACCGCTCATGCCGAACACGCGCAGGTAAGCCTCGGCATAGAAACCGATGAGCCACGGGCGGGCAGGGCCTTGGTGCAGAGCCAGTTCGCGTTCCATGGGTGAACCAAGGTAGAACGGACGGTAACCGTAACTGCGGGGTGAAAGTGAACGTAATCCCTTGGGGGTGAGTAACTCGCGGGTGACCACGTCAAGCACGCTCTTGCGCTGACGGCGGTCAAGCGGAGAGTAATCGAGACCTATTGCGATAGCCATGTTGGGGCGCACTGAGGGGTCAGCATACTGGCCGTCTACGTAGTCATACAGGTAGCCGCTCTCATTGAGGAATGTTTCGATGAATGGTTGCTTCATCTTTTCAGCATGAGCAAGCCAGCGTGCTGAAACGTTCTTCAGCTCCTCATTACCTTCGAGCAACGATACTCCAAACATAAGGGCGTTGTAGAAAAGGGCGTTAAATTCAACAAGAAGTCCTGAGCGCGGGACAACGGGACGACCGTCCCATACGGAATTCATCCATGAAGCCGGCACGTGTGAACCGTCGGTCGAGATAAGTCCGCTTTCCTGAACAAAAAGGTTAGAGTGCTTGCCGTCGAGGATAAACTCCAGGAGGTTCTTGGTGAGCTCGGTATACTGTTCGCGGGCTTTATCGATTCCAGCCATTTTGGCATACTGCTGTACACTCCACAATGCCCACAGAGGAATATCCGGGAGGTCAATGCCATGAATGCGGTTGCTCTTTTCGCCCGTTTGCATGTAGTGGGAGAGTGCCTTGGTGGCCGTTTCCATTATATCATGAAAGTCCTTTTCGTGACCAATGGCGAGAGTATTTCCCGGCAGTGACATGAAGGTATTTCGTGCCAGGACTGTGCCCCAGGGATAGCCTGAGAGCATATATTCCTGAGAGCCGTCAACGAGGTAAAGCTGCTTGGCGGCATTCTTCAGGCAGTTGTAGAAGCTTGTGCGGCAGGTGCGCGAGGCAATCTCATTCTCATACATCTTGCTGAGGCCACGGGGGGCGACTTCCTCAATTCCTGCTGAGAAAATGATTGACTCGCCCTTCTTGATAGGAATTGAGAAGTAACCGGGCACCCATAGGTCTTCAGTGTAGGGAACACCGCGCTCAAGGTCTTTGACATATTCTATATCCTTGTACCAGTGAGGGTCATACACCCATTCAGGCTTGCGGCTGAACTGCATGTAGAGGGTAGGATAACCGGGATAAAGGCAGGTTGATACTCCGTTTTTCACGGGAGTACACTCGCTGTTGAGCGCATCATTCTCAACACATAGTTCGTTGCTATCGCGGAAAGCGAGGAACGGACGGAACTGGAGCGTAGTGTCAGAGTGTGCGTCAACCAGAGTGTAGCGGATGAGTATCCTGTTCTCCTTGGAAATGAATATTTTCTCCTTTGTGAGAATCACACCACCCACGCGGTAGGTGGTGCGGGGAACGCTCTCGCAGTCAAACTCACGGATGTATTTATGCCCGTTGGGACTATACACTCCACCCTTATAGCGGTGTAGCCCAAGGTTGAACGGCGCGCCGTGCTGAATAACTGTCACGTCCATTGACGAGAGCAATACGTGAGGACGATAGTCCTTGTGGCTCAGCGGCATCACCAGGAGGCCATGCTGCTTGCGGGTGTTGCAGTCAACGATGGATGTACAGTGATAAGCTCCGGCTTGATTGGTCCTGAGCATCTCCTTGGGTAAAGACTGCTCAAGATTAATCATCAGGTTCTTATCAAATTTTAGGTAACTCATTATATTATGTTTTTATTATTTTTCCGGTGTATGAGGACGCGAGTTGAATCGAGCGCTTGAATAGTAGTTATCGTTTTCGTCCCGTGAGGGATGAGCTAATATACTTATGATATTGTTAACACACGAATATACACTTTTTTTCGTTCATGCAACACTTTTTTAGTAAAAAAATCGGCTGTTTTTGCATTTTTATAATTCCCCATCTATGTGAATCGTTTGTCATGTGTTTTAAAACATAGTTTTTAGACAATCTTACAATGTGTTTTATATTCTGTAATTACTATCTTTGTAAATGAGTAATGGATGTCCTGTTATCTTGTAGGCTATATGGAAATCAAGTATCATTTTATTAATAAACCTAAAAACTTTTTTATGACCCACCGCCATCAAAGCTTTTCTTGCCTGAATCTTAAAGCATTGTTTTTATTAGTCTTGTCAGCCGTATCCTGCGATATGACTGCTTCTGATCCCCGGTCCCTCTATGTGAATATAATGGATTATATTACTGATCCTACTGATGATGTGACTGCATCTATTCAACGGGCAATTGATGAAAATCCCAACCATGTGATTTTTTTCCCTGACGGAATCTATACTGTTTCATCGCCTATTCTCACTCCGGCTGATCCTGCTAAAAGCGTTGCGCTCCAGCTGTCTAATTATGCTATTATTCGGCCTGCCGATGGGTGGAATCATGATGAAGCAATGATAAGATTGGGAGGAAAGGACCCTTATAACACTATACTCATTCCTGGAAGTAATTACTTTCTTGACGGTGGAGTACTGGATTGTCGTGGAGTTGCCAAGGGTGTCTCTATTGACAGCGGGCGAGAGACGGTCATACGCAACACCGCGATAAAAAATGCCGTGGTGGGAATCCACGTAAAGCACGGTGCGAATAACAATTCATCGGATGCCGATATTCATGACGTAAATATTACAGGCAATATGAGCCCTGAGAGTATCGGGATACTTGTTGACGGGTTCGATAATACCTTTTCCAATATCCGCATTTTTCAAACACAGACAGGCGTGTTGCTGAATGCACGAGGTAATATTTTAAGGAATGTACACCCTCTCTACATGTTGACTGATGATGATCTGCTTAATGCCGGATGTGGGTTCGTCGACCGGGGAGGCTCCAACTGGTATGACTATTGTTATAGCGACCAATACAGTACGGCCTTTGTTACTGAAGCTGATGGCAGTGTTTATCACAATTGTTTTGCTTACTGGTATTCTCCCCGTGGAAATAAACACGTGGCTTTTAAAGCTCCGGACGTATTTAACTCAACTGTAACAAATTTCACGATGGGTGTAGACCGGGATAATGCAGCTCCTGAGAATCTGATATTGGAGGAGGGCAATCCTGGTAAAAGAGGAACGGGTTGTATCGATAATCTCAGGCTCTCTAATCCGGGTTTCATAACGTCTTCGGCCCACGAAAAATACGTGCGCGAGATTTCCTCGAAATAATTTGATATATAACAAACGGGTCTAACTCAGCGAGTTAGACCCGTTTACTTGAAAACTGTCGGGGTGAGAAGACTCGAACTTCCGACCTCCACGTCCCGAACGTGGCGCGCTGCCAACTGTGCTACACCCCGCCGTTGGCTCGTTAGAGCAGTGCAAAGTTACTAAAAAAAATGATACTTGAGCAGACTTTGTGTAAAATTTTGCGTATATAGTATCGAAGCGTGGATGCCGTTCAGGCGCATCTTACGGTTATGTAGCTGGCTCGGTTACATTTAATACGCATTCTCCTCCCCGGCTATTGCATTGGTGATGGTCCTTATAATGATTTTGATATCAAGGCCTAAGCTCCAGTTTTCGATGTACCACACATCCTTTTCGACGCGACCTTCCATCTGCCACAATTCGTTAGTCGCGCCACGATACCCTCTCACTTGTGCCCATCCGGTTATGCCCGGCTTTATGACGTGGCGCAGCATGTACTTGTCAATCAGGCGCGAATAGTCGGCAGTGTGTTTAACCATGTGGGGGCGGGGACCTACCACCGACATGTCTCCTTTCAATACATTATAGAATTGCGGGAGTTCGTCAATTGAGCTGCGGCGCAGGAAATCGCCCACGCGAGTCTTGCGGGGGTCATTTTCTGTCGCTTGTGTGCGGTCAGCATCATCATTCACTTTCATCGTCCTGAACTTCCAGCATGTGAATTCGTTGCCCAGGTATCCGGTGCGCCGCTGCTTGAAGAAAATCGGGCCCGGTGACGAGCATTTGATTGCTATTGCTACCGGGATAAACACTATCGGGCTCAAAATGAGAGCAATGCTCGAGAAAGTTACATCAAATGTGCGTTTAACCAGTCGGTTGATGTGATTGTCCAGCGGATTGCTGTGGGCTGCCAGTACGGGAACTGCTCCTACGTGTTGAAGGTTGAAAGAGCGGGCTATTGAACGGGAAAGAGATGGCACATAGTAGAAAGAGGCCATGTTGGAGTCGGCCAGTCTTACGACCGTTTTCATCAAATCTTCATCCTCGCCGGGCAGCGTGTAATAAATTTCTTCGACGTGGTTCTTCTTTAAATATTGGGGTAAATCATCTTTTATGGTGCCAAGGTATCGCCCGAGCGAGAAGTGGTGCGGGGCTTCGATATCAAAAAATCCGTGGATTCTATAACCGAAACCCGGGTCTTGTTGTAATTCCTGGATGAGGCGCCGGGCAGTCTCCCCTTGCCCCACTATTACTATATTAACATAGTTGCGCCCGCGACGACGTATAGATTTTATTATTAGACGGCACACAATCCAGCTTGCCGGCATGGCAATAAGAAGGCCTATGTAAAATTCTGTGTAGAACTTCCAGCTCACATCGTCAATATCCATGAATGTTATGAGTGCGAAAAAAATCATGGCGTGGATTACAACCAGTTTGAATGATTGAGCAACCAGGCGTTCCATGTGAACCGCTCGGAGCCTTCTTGCTGGGAGTGAGTAACGGGCTACCGGCAGGTAGGCGGCGTTGGCGAGTACTAAAATCGTTTTGAAAATTTCAGGACTCAGTAGGTGATTAAGAAAATTGACAGTAATCAGCAGTACATTTAACACTATAAAATCAGCAGCCATGAACACGTAAGGTACCCATGGGCCATATTTTCCCTTGGATTTTATTTCGTGTTTTATCTTCTGCGATGGCTCGGACATATTTTTGTGTTAATTGTCGGTATTAATTTAGGATGAAATACCCTTTGTGATTGCTTTATTCGTGCGTTGGCAAAGATATATATAATTTACGTTGTCTGCAATATTCGCATCAGTCCTGTTTCTCAACTATGTTTTACAGCATAATTTTAACATTTGTTTAAAATGGTGTGCTGTAGGTGGTTGGGTTGATAATCGTGAAAAACTTTGAAAAATTGTGTAAAAAAGAGGCTGAAAAATTTGGAGGGTAATAGAAAAGTGCCTACCTTTGCACTCGCTTTTGAGAAGGAACG
>JAAVGQ010000140.1 GCA_014800105.1 Bacteroidales bacterium
GACTATAAGATTTATGTGAACGTTCACAAAACAATAGCTGATTCTCTTTACTGGGATGAAACACCTATCCCTCTGCCCACGTCTCTCTCCGAGCCTGTGGATCAGCGCACAGTATACTATAAGAATAAGTATTATACCCTTACAGCCGACCTTGAAGGGAATGTATCGCTTTCTACAGCCGCTCATCCTGCTGATGAAGCTTCATCCAGAACACTGTCAATGGCCTTTATCCCTCGTGTGGAGACCTTTACTGCGACTAATTCAGCACTTTTTATCCTTGATACTGAAGGCAAGCTTTATACATCATCCAATGGACTCAGATGGTCATCAACCGGCCAGACCTGGAGCTCTATTACAGCGCCTTACGGTGACACTCTCGTAGGAATCGCTGACAACGACGGCTCTCTCTTCCACGTAACTTATCCCGCGACTGTTACCTCTCCCGTTAAGACTAACTTCCCCGTGAACGGTAACAGCCAGGTGATTCGTTATGCAACTGACTGGGGTCAGCAGGCACAGGTTATCACCGTTGGCGGTCTTGGTGCTGATGGTGTTCCCACTCCTTCAGTGTGGGCTTACGACGGTAAAACATGGGCATGTATTAACAGCTCAACTCCCATGGCTGCTCAGGGAATTACGGTAGTTCCTTACTACTATTGCCAGACTGACACTAATACTTGGATATCAACTACTCATTCAGTCCTTCTTGCAATGGGAGGCCGCATGAGCGATAACAAGATGCTCAGTGATAATTACATCAGTTATGATCTTGGCTTTAACTGGGTGAAAGCTCCCTCAGTCATGCAGCCCGACAAGAAATTCCCCACTCTCTATGATGCTCAGGCATTCATCGTCAATGAAGAACAGCATTCTCGCGCCGTGAAACCCATCACTGAGTGGGACACTCCTTTCATATACCTCTATGGTGGCAGGAAGGCTGGCGGTAGCTTATCTCCTGCAATCTATCGCGGTGTAATCAAAAGACTCGAATTCAAACCCTTACAATAATTCCGAGTTACGCTCAACCGTTCCATGAATATTAACGCACGCATAGCATTGACATGCCTCGTCATGTTGCTCTCGTCAGGTCTCGATTCTCGGGCTCAGGAGGAGAGCTTCCGATTCGATATGGGTGTAGGTCTTGGAATGGCAGGTTACCTTGGTGATCTTAATGAGAGTAACCCTTATAGACATCCCGGTTTTACCGGAGACCTCGCGCTTCGTTATCGCCCTGACACCCGCTGGGCTTTCCGTTCAGTGCTTGCGCTCAGCTCGCTATCAGGTAACTCGGCCGATCTCGCTTCGGAACTTCCTGACAATGCCGTGTACAGCTTCAAGTCAACTGTAGTGGAACTTAGTGAGCGAGTGGAATTTAACTTTTTTAGCTTCGGCATAGGCGAGACTTATAAACACCTGCGCCGCTGGTCTCCTTATCTCGCTCTTGGTGCCGGCGTTGCTATCGCTACCTGCCAGGGCTCGACTCATGCAGCTTTCACCATTCCCATGGGGGTGGGGGTCAAGTATAAGGTAGGTCCCAAGCTGACCGCCGGAATCGAGTTCTCGATGACAAAAGCGTTCAGTGACCATTTTGACGGCGATATTGCTGATCTTTACCATATTAAAAGTTCGTTCATAAAGAATACTGACTGGTATTCACGCCTTGCAGTATCACTGAGTTACGAATTTGGACTTCGTTGTCCCACATGTCATTATTACGATTAAAAGAAATGGAGAATTATTGCTCTACATATAATATAAACCCCGGTACTCTTCCCGCGCATGTTGCAATCATCATGGATGGCAACGGTCGCTGGGCAACTTCGCGTGGCCTTTCCCGTTCAAGCGGGCACGTTGAGGGTGTTAATACCGTGCGACGCATTACTGAGGAGAGCTCTCGTCTGGGCATTAAATATCTCACGCTCTATACGTTCTCAACCGAGAACTGGAATCGTCCTGCTGACGAGGTTGACGCTCTAATGCACCTCATCAGTATCGCAATCGAGCGTGAGACTCCTGACCTTATTAAGAATAACGTGCGTCTCACCATGATAGGTGACATTGAGCGCCTTCCTGAGGAGCCCCGCCGACGTCTCGAAGGATGCTTCGCAGCTACCGCTCATTGCACGGGACTCACTCTCTGCCTGGCAATCAGCTACTCGGCACGCTGGGAAATCACTCGGGCGGCGCGCATTCTTGCCCGTAAAGCTGCCGAGGGTTCTCTCGATCCCGAGAGCATCAACGATGACGTTTTTGCTTCAAGCCTTACTACCGCCGGGATTCCAGACCCGGATCTGCTCATTCGCACCGGCGGTGACAGCCGCGTAAGCAACTACCTCCTGTGGCAAATTGCTTACTCCGAGCTTATTTTCACTGATACCTTCTGGCCTGACTTTTCGCCCGAAGAATACCGCAATATAATCCGAACCTATCAGACTCGCGAGCGCCGTTTCGGTCTCACGAGCGACCAGATAAAATAATACATCACTCTACATCTCCCCCTGTTTTAAACCCTGATAATTATCACTAAACAATATGTTATACAGAGCCTGCCCATCAAGAATTCTGATAGCCATCTCTTTGATAATGTGCGCATTTTGTGTTTCGGCACAGTCGCTCACCGATACCGTGTATAATCCCGCGGTGTTGTTCAACGGAGTTCCGCGCAATTATGAACTCGCCGGTATTAAAGTTACCGGTGCTGACAACTATGATGACTATATCGTCATAGGTTATACAGGCCTGAAAGTGGGGCAGCGCATTGATATTCCGGGCAATGATATCAATCAGGCAGTGAAACGCCTTATGCGCCAGAGCCTTTTCGCTCAGGCACAGATTAAAGTCGAGAAGGTTGCTGACGGCAAAGTGTGGCTTGATATCGTTGTGCGTCCTCAGCCACGCATCTCTGAGATTACCTACACCGGCATGAAGAAGGGCGAGCGCGAGGATATCCAGAAGGCCCTCCAGCTCATGAAGGGTAGTAACATCAACCAGAACATCATAAACCGTGCAACGGCTATCGTGAAGAAATATTACGCTGACAAAGGATTCGGTAACGCTGATGTAAAGATTATTCTTCAGGATGACCTCTCTAATAAAAACGAAGTGCTCGTAGACGTTAATGTCAACAAGCATGACAAGGTTAAGGTACACAAGATATACATTGACGGTAATGAAGTGCTCAGTGACAATGCACTTCAGCGTGTCATGAAGAAAACCAATGAGAACGGCAAGCTTCTTAACCTCTTCAAACAGAAGAAGTTCGTTGAAAGCGACTATGAGGATGACCTCGTTCGCATCATCGACAAGTATAACGAGAAAGGCTATCGTGACGCTAAAATCATAGCTGACAGCGTTGTGCCTTACAATGACAAGCAGGTGGACGTATACATCACCCTTGATGAAGGTAACAAATACTATATCAGCGGTATTGACTGGGTGGGTAATACAGTTTATCCCACTGAGAATCTTCAGGCTATCCTCGGTATCAATCCCGGTGAAGTCTACAACCAGAAACTCCTCAACAAGCGCCTTCAGGAGGACGAGGACGCCGTTGCCAACTATTACATGAACAACGGTTACCTCTTCTATAACCTCGTTCCCATTGAGCGCAACGTGCATGGCGACTCAATTGACCTTGAACTCCGCATGGTTGAAGGCCCCCAGGCGCGTATTAATAAGGTTGTCATTAATGGTAACGACCGCCTGTATGAGAAGGTTATCCGCCGTGAGCTCCGTGTGCGCCCCGGTGAACTGTTCAGCAAGAATGACCTGATGCGTTCTTATCGTGAAATCGCCCAGATGGGACACTTCAACCCTGAAACTATCGGCATCGACCCGCAGCCTGATGCTGATAACGGTACCGTCGATATCCTCTTTAACCTCGAGTCTAAGGCCAACGACCAGATTGAATTCTCAATGGGTTGGGGCCAGACAGGTATCATCGGTAAGCTTGCCTTGAAGTTCACTAACTTCTCAATCAAGAATCTCTTCAACCCCGGTTCTTACAAGGGACTGCTTCCTCAGGGTGAAGGCCAGACATTCACTATCAGCGCACAGACCAATGCCCGCTACTATCAGGCTTACTCGGTTTCATTCCTTGATCCCTGGTTCGGCGGCAAGCGTCCTAACTCTCTTCAGGTTTCAGCCTACTATTCACGCCAGACCGGTATCAACTCGTCTTATTACTCAAGCAACTACTATAACCCCTACATGTACGGCGGTTATGGCTACGGCTATGGTTACGGTTCTAACTACTATAATGACTACTACCAGAACTCTTATGAGAACGCTTACGACCCCAATAAGTTGCTCCAGCTTGCCGGTATTACCCTCGGTCTTGGTAAGCGTCTGAACTGGCCTGATGACTACTTCACTCTCACCACTGAACTCTCTTATAACTGGTACTACCTCAAGAACTGGGACTACCTATATTATATGAACAACGGTACCTCTAACGCTCTCGTGCTCGGCCTCACACTCGCACGCACTTCTATTGACAACCCGTTGTACACCCGTAGCGGTTCATCATTCTCAATCAACTTCTCAATGACACCTCCCGCATCACTCTTCGGCAAGAAGAACTGGAAGAAGCTTGCAGCTGAGAATACTGTTGAATCCAAGAAAGAACTCTACAACTGGATTGAGTACTGGAAACTCCGTTTCAAGTCACGTACCTACACTCCGCTTAACAACGCTGAGACCTACACTCTCGTTCTCATGACCCGTGCTGACTTCGGTCTCCTCGGCAGCTATAATAAGTACCTCAAGTCACCTTTCGAAACATTCTACGTGGGTGGTGACGGTATGTCAGGATCTTATACCTACGCTACCGAGACCATCGCCCTCCGCGGTTATGACAACGGTGCGCTCACTCCCTGGGGGCGTGAAGGCTACGCCTACACCCGTCTCGGTGCCGAGCTCCATTTCCCCTTTATGCTCCAGACTTCTACTACAATCTACGGTCTTGCATTTGTTGAAGGTGGTAACGCCTGGACCTCGGTTAAGGACTTTTCACCGTTTGACCTCAAGCGTAGTGCCGGTTTCGGTGTCCGCGTCTTCCTTCCCATGGTCGGCATGATGGGTATTGACTGGGCTTATGGTTTCGACACCGTTTATGGCCAGAAGGGTGGCAGCCACTTCCACTTCATCCTCGGTCAGGAATTCTAAAACAGCACGAGGCTTAAAGTCGTTACTATGCTCCTCGCTTAACGTCTTAAACCTTTTCGTAAATTAATTGTCTATATTATATAATAATTAATTCTCTCACTAAAACTGATTAGACATGAAGAAACTAATAATGATACTGGTAATCGCGGCCGCAGGTGTTGTGAGTGCCGCAGCCCAGAAGTTTGCTCTCGTTGATATGGAATATATCATGAAGAATATTCCCGCCTACGAAATGGCTAACGAACAGCTCAGGCAGCTCTCTGACCGCTGGCAGCGTGAAATCGAGACCCTCAACAACGAGGCGTCAACCCTATATCAAAAGTATATGCAGGATAAAATCTTCCTCTCTGACGAGCAAAAGACAGCCCGCGAACAGCAGGTAGTTGCCAAGGAAAAGGAAGCAACCGAGCTTCGATACAAATACTTCGGTCCCGAAGGCGAGCTCAACAAGAAACGCCAGTCGCTCCTTAAGCCCGTTCAGGATGATATCTATAATGCAATCAAAAAGGTTGCTGATGAGCGCGGCTACCAGATGATAATGGATCGCGCAAGTTCAAGTGACATCATCTTCGCGTCTCCCCGTATTGATGTTTCTAACGAAGTTCTCGCCAAGTTAGGATATTCCAACTAAATTTAAGTTTTTATACCGCTCTATATTCAGCTAACGTTTTGCGATATTCTAATAAAAGTGTATCTTTGCAACGTTGCGTTAACAATTAATGGTTAAAATTAAACCGGCGTTTAACACAGCTTAATATCAACCGGAAAATAATCCCGCATAATTAGCGTTTTAATAAAAGAAAATAAGTAAAACAATAAATACAATCAAACCAATGTTTAAGAAATTTATCATCGCCCTTTGTGTGGCTGTTCCCGCTTTCGTAAGCGCACAGGTTAAATTAGGAGTTGCTGACGTAGAGGCTGTTTTCGCCGCTATGCCCGAAACCGCTGCTGCTAATACTCAGCTCCAGGAAGCTCAGAATAAGTTCCAGTCTGAATACAAAACTCTTGAAGAGGAAATGAACAAGAAGGTAGCCGAATTCCAGCAGCTCCAGAACGACCCCAATACTCCCCAGTCAATCAAGGAACGTCGCATTCAGGACATGCAGGACATGGATGAGCGCGCTAAGCAGTTTATGGCAACCGCTCAGCAGGACCTTCAGCGTCAGCAGGCTCAGCTTATGCAGCCCATCCAGGAAAAGCTTGTTAACGCCATCAAGGCAGTAGGTGCTGAGAACGGCTTCACAATGATTTTCCCCATCGGCCAGGCACTCTATGAGAGCCCTGACGTGGTAGACGTTACCGACATGGTACGCGCCAAGCTCGGCATCAAGTAATAAATAGCATAGTTATTTCAGCGCGTTGTCTGACCCCTTAAGTCGATCAGTAACGCAAACAACACCTTATAAAGAAGGCCGGAGACTCCCTCAGTCCCCGGCCTTCTTTTACGTATGACGGGCATGTTGTTACATCTGTGGTGTAAGACCACATGAGGCTTAGTTGCCGAAGAACCTTATACTGTTTTTTTATTCATGTGACTTATATAAATTGAACAAAACAAGGCTATTTAAAATAACTAATTTTGTTATATTATGATTGCATTGCTCTTTTGACTAAATAGTTCACATTTACGGTCAGAACATCTCGCTTTGTTACAAAGATGTTACTAAATTAAGAAATTCCTTCGTTGTCTTATTATTGTCTATAAATGCTCAACGATAGTTATATTGTTGTAAGATAAAAAGATAGTAAATGATTAACACAAATTAACATACCCCCCCCTAATTCTTAACAATCCAATTTGATTTTTAACAAAAAAAATCGTAAATTTGCTTTCAAGTCTAAAAGTTATTAAAAAAACTCTCTTCCAGTCAGCTACCACGAAAACTATTAACAAGAAATTCTTTTGAATTAAAACCAATATTAACACAAATATCAATCCATGAAAAAAACGTTGCAAGAATCTGTGGGACGTCGAAAGACAGTCCCCACGAAGTGCCTCCTGTCGTTGGCATTTCTGCTCGTTTCGATCCTCTGCCCTTTAGCAGCAGCTGCATCGATTAAAATTTCAGGTACGGTCACTGACGAAAATAACGAGCCCCTCATCGGTGCTACTGTTATTGAAGTCGGTACCAGTAATGGTACAATGACCGACTTTGATGGTAACTTCTTCCTTGACGTAGCCAACAAGATGGCAACCATTAAGGTGTCATACGTAGGTTACAAAGACCAGGAGATTAAAGTTGGTAACAAGACGATGTTTCGTGTGATTCTCGAGGAGAACATAACTGAACTTCAAGAAGCTGTCGTTGTGGGTTACGGCACACAGCAGAAGGCTTCAGTCGTTGGTGCTATCAACACAATTGAGCCTGAGAAACTTCGTGTTAACTCAACCCGCTCAATGACAGGTAATCTCGCCGGTCAGCTCGCAGGTGTAATCGCCTATCGTCCTACTGGTGAGCCCGGTTATGACTCATCTAACTTCTGGATTCGTGGTATCTCATCATTCGCTGGCGGTACTTCTCCCCTCGTTCTTATCGACGGTGTTGAACGTAGCCTCGATGATATC
>JAAVGQ010000141.1 GCA_014800105.1 Bacteroidales bacterium
CAGGTGGCAACCGCAACGGTAGCAGACGCAGTAACGCCAATAACAAACCCTCCGAGGCTAAAAGCGCTCCTCAGCAACAATCAGATGCTACGGCTGGAGAACAAAAGCAGCGAAAAAAGCGCCGCTATTTCCATCCTCGCAAGAAAACGCCCCCTGCATCACCCACTGAATAACCTCTCATGGCATCACTCAAGTCACTGGTAAAAGATACAGCCGTCTATGGTGTCAGCAGCATCATAGGCCGACTCCTCAACTGGCTTCTGGTACCCATATACACTTACACGTTTACGGCCACGGGTGAATATGGTATCGTGACCAACCTGTACTCCTACGTTGCAGTTGCCCTGATTCTGCTCACATACGGCATGGAAACCGGTTTTTTCCGCTTCACTAACCATGAACGCTGGAAGAATCCTGACACGGTCTACACTACCACGCTGATTTCCATAGGCACTACAGCGTTGATATTTGCCATAATTATGTGTCTCGTCTCTCCGTCAGTGGCACGTTTACTCGACTATGGCGACCATCCTGACTACATCTGGATGATGGCGATTGCCGTGGCTGCCGATGCGTTCACCTCCATCCCGTTTGCCTACCTCCGCTACAAGAAACGTCCTTACCGTTTTGCCACTATAAAACTCGTGGGAATAGGTCTAAACATTGTCCTGAACCTGCTGTTCATCAAGCTGTTCCCCGCAGTGCTCGGTTGGACTCCGCAGATTGGATATATCTTCCTCGCTAACCTCATCTGCTCGCTCATTACCCTCATCCTGCTCGTGCCTGAACTCACTGCGGTTAAATGGACTTTTGACCGCAAGCTCCTCTCTCAGATGCTCCGCTACTCCCTCCCGCTACTCGTCCTCGGGCTTGCCGGCATCATGAACCAGACAATCGATAAAATCCTCCTCCCAATACTTGAACCTGACAAGAACCAGGCGATGGAGGAGCTCGGTATCTATGGCGCCTGCTACAAGGTCGCGGTCATAATGGTGATGTTCCTACAGGCATTCCGCTTTGCCTACGAGCCTTTTGTCTTTGCACGCAACAAGGAAAAAACACAGGACTCAGCCGAGAAACTTCAAGACTACAGCCGCGTCATGACCTGGTTCGTGGCCGTTGGATTCCTTATCTTCCTCGCCGTGATGGAATACCTCCCCATTCTTCGCTATTTCATCAGCCCCGCTTATTTCCAGGGGCTTAAGGTTGTTCCCATCATCATGCTCGCTGAGCTGTTCTTCGGTATTTTCTTCAATCTCTCGATATGGTACAAACTCACTGACCGCACCGCCTGGGGTTCTTACTTCTCAATGGGCGGTCTCTGTATCACCGTGGCGCTAAACGTCATTCTCGTTCCCCGCTACGGCTACATGGGATGCGCGTGGGCAGCCTTGGCATGCTATGCCGGTATGATGATAGCCAGCTACATCATGGGCCAGCGTTACCTGAAGATTCCTTATGAGATACCGGTTATGGCACAATACGCAGCATGCGCTTTAATTTTGTGGGGTTTTGGTGAACTAATCAAGACCGGAAAGCCTTTTATAGATATGTTGCAAGGTACCATTTTGATATTCATCTATCTGGGCCTCATCTGGAATCTTGGTCTCAACCGTCGTAACCCCGTGAAATTAATCAATAAGCTATTGCACCGATGATAAAAAAAATTCTCCTTTACCTGCTGTTCTTCACTGTCATCCCGGTCGCTGCAACCGAGTATAATCAGCTTGCCGTCAAGGCTGAGCGATTCTATCATTACGGTGAGTGGCCCAGCGCGATAGCAATGTACCAGCTCATGCTACAGCAGGATTCGCGCGTCCCGTCAACTTACTGCCACGCTATCGTGGCGTCAGCACGCATGGGACAACCTGAACAGGAGATGTACTATCTGCGGCGGTCAATGGATGCCGGCATACCGCTTGACTCCATCTATGACGGCGTTCAGGTACTTTCTTTCCGTGACGGGAGCGCCCACCTATACGAGAATTTCCTCAAGGAGGCCGGTAAATCGTACCCCTGGTTGCACCGTAACATCGATGCACGGTTGCTTGACTACTACTGCTGGCGCAACGACGCTACCGGCATGATAAACTATGCTGAAATCATGCTTGCCGAGACTCCCAATAATGTAAAGTTCCTCACAGCGCTGGCTGACGGTTGCTTCATGAAAAACATGTTTACTAAAGGGATAAACACTTACCTGACAATTCTCTCATTGCAACCTGACAATTACCACGCGCTCCTCGTTCTGGGTAACTATTATTATGACAGGGGACTGAAAGACCGCTCTGACAAGGAAGCCCCCATCCTCGCAGCCCAGTACCTCAACAAAGCCTTCACACTTCATCCCACCCCCTACCTCAAAACCCGCCTCGATTCCCTCCACCGGCAATAGGACATCATAGGGGGACTAACACCTGGATAAGTGACAGTTGCAAGCGTCGTAGACGCTTAATATAGGTAGCCCCAGCATAGCTGGGGTATATAGTAAATAAAAGAGATCCAGTGTCGGAGACACTGAATCCCTTTAAAATCATTCGTCGTTGGATAGGTATAGTTAGATAGCCTTGGTGAAGGAGCGGCGACGCTTGTGCTGGCGGCGTTCAAAGTATTCCCACTGCTTCTGGACATTCTCGTTGCTTTCGAGCTCAGGATTGCTCTCAGCCTGTTTGTAGCCCAGGCGGTTGAAAGCGGGGATAAGTTCGGTGAACAGCAACGCGTTCACGCCCTTTCCCTGATAGTCAGGGTCGATAGCTACGAGCAGGAGGTCGACGGTGTCAACAGTGCCGAACATGGGCTTGATGAAATGCCTCCAGCCGAGGGGCCACAGGTGGCCGCCACTCTTCTGGAGAGCTCTTGAGAACGAGGGCACTGAAATTCCCACTCCCACGAGCTTATCATCAGCATCAACAATTACACAGATATTATCGAGCTTAATCAAACCGAGATAGAGCTTGATGTAGTGCTCAATCTGGCGGTCAGTGAGCGGTGAGTAACCATACAGGCGGTCATAAGCTTTATTGATAACCTGAAACAATGCGAGACCGTATTTCTCTTTCAGCTCCTTGCGGCTCTTCACCTTGGCCACATGCAGGTTGAATTTCTTCTTGACAATCTCCGCAATGCGCTTATGCTTTTCAGGCACTTCGGGCGGAATGGGCATGAGATATTCGACCCAGTCAGCTTCCTTCTCCATTCCCCTGCGCTCCATGTGAGCTGGATAATAGGGATAGTTATAGATAGTCGCCATGGTACCAAGCTGGTCAAAGCCCTCGATGAGCATTCCCTCATAATCCATGTCAGTAAATCCGAGCGGCCCCGTTATCTGGTTCATTCCACGCTCTTTACCCCATTTTTCAACTGCGTCAAAGAGAGCGTCGACAACCTCAGCATCATCGATGAACTCGACGAAGCCGAATCTCACTACGTTCTTTCCCGTGCGCTCGTTCACGACGTTGTTGATAATTGCGGCAATACGTCCCACGGGCTTGCCGTCACGATAAGCCATGAAACACTGCGCCTCACAGAAGTCAAACGCGGGATTCCCCTCGGGGAGCAGTGTGTTGACATCATCCATGAGCAATGGCGGCACGAAATAATCGTTGCCTTTATAGTGGTCGATACCGAATTGTACAAACTTTTTAAGCGCTTCTTTAGTTGCAGGGATGGGTTTAACTATTACACTCATTGTGGTTTAAATTCATTAACGGGTAATGGTGAGATAAGCGATGATTGCTATCATCACCAGTAGAAAGATTGAGAGAATGGAAACCAGACCGATGCCATTGTTTTCGTCAAGAGCGAGTTTCAGGCTCTGGATGTCATGATAACGTTTCTCAGGATTGGGGTCAGTACACTTCAAAGCCACGCGACGCAGCAGAGAGACACGGTGACTGTTGGGCATGTCACGGAGCACCTCAGTGAGCATAAGACCAAAATTAAATATGTCCTCTGACACTGCTCCGGGCGTCAGATGAGCTTTCTGCTCCACGCCCACGTTGATTAGTTTCAGGTTACCAACGTTTTCAGTGAAGATGATATTCTCGGGCTTGATGGGGTGATGCACTATGTGGTTAGCCTGGATATATTCCATGGCTTCAACAAGCTGTCGCGTCAACTTATCGACATGGTCGGTGGTAACCTTGCCGCTATCAATGAGTTTGCGCAGCGAGTCGCCATACACATCATCAGTGATAATACACATTCCCAGGCCCGGGACCTCCTCGAAGTCGTTGATCATGACAATGTGAGGATGGGCCAGATTGTAGCGCGCGTCAAATTCCTTTTCAAACATATCGCGATACTCGGGATCATCGCGATATTGTTCCTTCAAGGTTTTAAGCATCAGCCACTTTCCAAACTTTTTGGCGGTGTACACGTCATAGATGTCATCGTCCCAGTCAGGAAGATGTTCAATCTCAGTCCATTTATTCTCAGTCATGATCTCAAGGGGTGTTAAAGGTGGAGAGTAGGGAGTTGCCCAAGTATTATTCAAAAGGAACGCCGGCAAGCTTCATCAGGTAGGGAGCGATGTGGGTATTGTCATTGACTCTCCCAAACTCTTCGAGTCCCTCGCCAATGGCATAGATAGGAACAAGACCGCCTGAGTGACCTCCTGTTGTCCAGCCAAAACCAAGGTTCTCGTTAAGAATAACATACACCTCGTTGGCAAGAGCTCCGAATGATGAGTAAAGCGTTTTGGTGTCAGCCAGCTCCTTTTTATTCTTGAAAGTGTCATCATAGAGCTTAATCAGACGCTTTTCCTGACTTTCCTTTACAGGAATTGCTCCCCACAGGCCTGTATTCTCCTTGGTAAATTCCTTAAACTGATCCCATGAGGGCATATCCTCGCCTTCAAGCATGCGGTTCACCTTGTTAGAGAATTGATCCTTACTCATGCGCTGATAGGGAATATATTGAGTATAGGTGTTATATCCTGAAATGCGATTGGCCATAGCCATGCCGCCGGTTTCATGGTCGGCAGTCACCACGATAAGTGTTTCATTGGGATGCTGGAGATAGAAATTGTAAGCGTGAGCAAGTGCCTTGTTGAAGTTATGAACCTCAACGGCGACTGTACCACCATCATTTCCATGACCTGCATGGTCAATGTTACCCCCCTCAACCATCATGAAAAATTTCTCAGGTGACACCTTGAGCATGTGATTGATAGCTGTGGCTGTCATGTCAGAAAGTGTCAGCATTCCCGGTATTGAGTCTATCGTGAAGCCCACATTCCCGTTATTGAAAGGCTTGGGTGAATAAAGGAATACACGGCGGCTCTTGCTCTCGCGGGCTGAGGGTATATCAGTCACGAACTCAATGCCATGGTCCTTCATGTATTGGGCAACATCAGTGGGTTTTCCTTCAGCATCAGTTGTTGCCCCCCATTGTGAACCCGAAATGAACTCGAAGCCTGACTCGGCAGCGTGGCGGTCTATATCCTTCTTCATGCCGCGTGAGGGAACGTGAGCGTAATGAGCTGCCGGGGTCGCATCATCGGGAGCCACGGTAGTAACGAGAGCTACACCCCAGCCATTGTCATGGAGCACTGTTGACATTGACTTGACGGGAATTGAGTCAGCATCCATACCGAGCATACCGTTACGGGTCTTGTGGCCGGTAGCCAGCGCAGTACCTGCGGCTGCTGAGTCCGTTACAGTACCTGAAGCTGAATAAGTCTCAATCATTCCGGCATAGGGAAATGTCATCATGAGCAGCGGGTTATCGTTACCAAGAGCCACGCGGTTATAGGTCTGGGCAGCCATAACCTGTCCCATACCCATTCCGTCACCTATGAAATAAAAAATATAACGGGGAGTGGCTGCGTTCATTCCCATTGCAGCCAGGAGAGATAAAGAACCTACAAGAATTTTTTTTAGTTTCATGTGATATTGAATATTTTGATTTTTAATTACTTATTACTATTCGTTCCAAACTGAATGATACGGTCGAGATAGCGGCGGTCAGGACTCAGGCGCGGGATTTTACGCTGGCCCCCGAGCTTGCCGGTGGTTCCGAGCCAGCGGTCAAACGTCCCGGCTTCTACCGTTATGATTTCCAGCGGGTCAAGGAATATATTTCCCTTGCGTTTGGCATCATAATCGCTATTCTCCTTCCTTAGATTTTCGTCGAGCCGGGCTGCAAAATCCTTGATATCGTCAGGTATAACTGTCCATTCTATGAGCCATTGATGATGTCCGCGGGTTCCACAGGTTGCAAAGAATGGCCCCGCCGTATAATCGGCCACCGCTGCTCCGGTTTCCTCGCAGGTACGGGCCAGAGCGGCATCAGTATTAAACACCATCACCTCCTCACCGAATGCATTGATAAATTGCACCGTACGCCCGGCAATCGTTATCGTAACAGGGTTAATACCCTCAATCTTCACAGTGTCGCCTATACGGTAACGCGTGAGACCGGCGCTGTTGGTGATCACCATCTCATACACTTTCCCGGGGATAACCTTCCATGCCGGCACGGGGTTTCCACCTGTTACGGGGATGAACTCATAGAAAGTATCCACATCCATGAGAAGCAACATGGGGCATGCATCGCGCTTATACTGAACGGCAAAGAATCCCTCGCTGGCATTATAGGTCTCGAAATACCTCATGCGATCATCACCAATGAGGCGGCGATATTCCTCACGGTAAGGCTCAAACGATATTCCACCGTGAAAAAAGACTTCAAGATTGGGCCACACCTCCCTGATTGTGGAGGCTCCGGTAAGTTTCAACACTTCCTTCAGCACCGTCATCATCCACGAGGGCACGCCTGACAAGCTCACCACATTCTCGCTCGATACCTTAGCCACGAGCCGGGGAAGTTTCTCGCTCCAGTCCTGCATCAAAGCTGTCTGCGCATCAGGCACCCGCAGCAATCCTGCAAGCGGGTTAATACACTCTATCAGGTGGGCTGACAAATCCCCTACTTTAACCTCAGGGCGCTTCAGTTCAAGACCATTGGCAAAGCTACCGCCAAGAATGAGAGCTTTTCCTGCAAAAAGGTGGCTGTCACGGTATTCACTCAGGTAGCGGGCCACGACATCAGTGCTACCGCGATAGTGACACCGTTTCAAGGCACGCTTACTCACCGGGATGTATTTACTCTTGCCACCGCTCGTGCCGCTTGACTGTGCATAGCGGTTCACACGACCGGGGCACAGGACATCACGCTCACCGTTGACCATACGCATCACGTCACCCCTTATATCCTCATAGGAAACAGTGGGGTGTGTGTTCACGAACTCCTCGTAGGACTCTCCGGTGAGATTGCGCAACACATCACGCTGTGCCGCCTCGGGATTCATCGCCCGCGACAGCATAATCTTGTCTATGTGTGCGAAATAAGGTCTCGCTATTCCTGTGATATTAATCATTCTATGCAAAGATACACAATTTGACTTTAAGAGTGTGCTCCATTTTGAATGATTTTCAAAAAAAATTTCCCACCTCAAGAAATGAAATTTGCCATTTCTCAGGGGAATTAAAGTATGTTTAACCACAAATGAACGCTAAATACTAAACAAATGTTAATCGATTAACACAATATAAGGGTAAATCGCTATCTTTGAACTTTAATTAAAAATATAAATAGAATTAAGAATATGTCCGAAATCAAATGCGTCGGTATTCTCACCTCAGGTGGTGATGCTCCCGGAATGAATGCGGCCATCCGTGCCGTTACCCGCTCAGCTATCTACAGCGGCTTAAAAGTCAAAGCTATATACCGTGGTTACCGCGGTCTTATTACTGACGAGATTGTAGAGTTCCACACCCAGAATGTTTCCAACATCATCCAGATGGGTGGCACCATCCTGAAGACCGCACGCTGCAAGGAATTCGAGACCCCCGAGGGGCGCCAGCTCGCTTACGACGTCCTTCGTCGTCAGGAGATTGATGCTCTCGTAGTTATTGGTGGTGACGGCTCTCTCACAGGTGCCCGTATCTTTGCCAACGAGTTCAACTTCCCCATCATCGGTCTCCCCGGCACTATCGACAACGACCTCTACGGCACCGATACCACTATCGGTTACGACACAGCCCTCAACACCATCATGGACTGCGTCGACAAAATCCGCGATACTGCTACCAGCCACGAGCGCCTCTTCTTCATCGAAGTCATGGGCCGTGACGCAGGTTTCCTCGCCCTGAACGGCGCGATCGCCGCCGGTGCCGAGGCTGCTATCATCCCCGAAATATCAACTGAAGTCGACCA
>JAAVGQ010000142.1 GCA_014800105.1 Bacteroidales bacterium
CACCCACCGCCTGGGTGGCCTCGAAAAAGATGCCAAGACTGGTTCAATCTCAACTGACCCCGCTAACCACGAAAAGATGGTTAACCTGCGTCGTGAAAAAATTGCCCGCGTAGCCAACGATATTCCTGAGCTTGAAGTTGAGTGCGCTAAGGATGCTGACACTCTTCTCGTGGGTTGGGGAGGCACTTACGGCCACCTCATCTCGGCTGCCGAAGAACTTTGCGCTGAAGGTACACCCGTCGCAATGGCCCAGTTCCGCTACGTCAATCCCCTCCCTGCCAACACCCACGAAGTGTTCTCACGCTATAAACGTGTAATCGTAGCAGAGCTCAACACCGGACAGTTTGCCGATTTCCTCCAGGCCAAAATGCCCGATGTAAAGATTGAACGCATCAACAAGATTCAGGGCCAGCCGTTCCTCACTTCTGAAGTCAAAGAGGCAGTAAAAAATATAATTTCCAAATAATCTTACTTTTAGTCGCTTATCATGGAAGAAAATAAAATATATTCACCTGCCGATTATAAGAGTGACCAGTCAGTGCGCTGGTGTCCCGGCTGTGGTGACCACGCAATTCTCAATACACTCCACAAGGCTATGGCAGCCCTGGGCGTGCCTCCTCACATGACCGCCGTTATCTCAGGCATAGGTTGCAGCTCACGTCTACCCTACTACATGAATACCTACGGTTTCCACACCATTCATGGACGTAGTGCCGCCATAGCAACCGGCTTCAAGGTTGCCAATCCTGAGATGACCGTTTGGCAGATTTCAGGTGACGGTGACGGCCTCGCTATCGGTGGCAACCACTTCATCCACACTGTTCGCCGCAACATCGATATCAACATGCTGTTGTTCAATAACAAGATTTACGGTCTCACAAAGGGCCAGTATTCTCCCACAAGTGACCGCGGATTCGTGTCAAAATCATCCCCCTACGGCACCACTGAGGATCCGTTTATCCCCGCCGAACTCGTATTCGGTGCCCGCGGTAACTTCTTCGGCCGTTCAATCGATGTTGAGCTCGCTACCAGCACTCAAGTACTGACAGCAGCTGCCAAGCACAAAGGCGCATCAGTTGTCGAGATTCTGCAGAACTGCGTGATTTTCAACAATGGCATCCACAACCACATCACTGATAAAGAGTTCCGCGCCGATCGCACCATCCACCTGCGCCACGGAGAGAAGATGCTCTTCGGCAAGGACAATAACCGTGGACTCGTTCAGGACGGATTCCTCCTCAAGGCAGTGACTCTGGGTGAAGATGGCTACACTATCGACGACGTGCTCGTTCACGATGCTCACACCCCCAGCAACTTCCTTCACCAGCAACTCGCTATGATGGACGGCTATGAATTGCCACTCGCTGTTGGCGTAATCCGTGACGTTGAGGCTCCAACCTATGATGCCGCTGTTACTGAACAGGTTGAGACAGTCAAAGCCAAGAAAGGATTCAACTCACTGCGTGACATGATTCTCGCCGGCGAGACCTGGACCGTAGGATAATCAAGAAAATATTAGCAGATACTTATTATCGTCATACAGGAGGCTGTACCAAAATCTTTTGGTACAGCCTCTTTCACATCGCATGCGAAAAATACTTAATATTAAGCCCAATCTAAACCAATAATTTTGTATAACCGTTTAAATTATATATCTTTGTGAACTTACTCCCATCGTGACTCTACGAAAAGGATAATTACTTAACCAAATATAAAACAATGAGGGTAAAAATACATCATGAAGGCACCGGAATACTGATAACGCTGCTTGCAGCATTATTAGTCATTAATGTGTTGGTCTACCTCCTTTGCAGGCAGATACCCGCTATATATATTACTCTGCTCACTATTTCCACAATTTTCTATCTCCTTGTGGTTAACTTCTTCAGGTCTCCCAAGCGCCACTTCAAAGGTGACGCCAAGGATATCGTTGTATCAAGCGCTGACGGTAAAGTCGTGGCTCTCGAAGAGGTCTACGAACCTGAATTTCTCAAGTGCAAGTGCATCCAGCTCTCAGTTTTCATGAGTGTGTTCAACGTGCATGCCAACTGGTTTCCCGTCAACGGAGAGGTTATCTACTCCAAGCACCACTCAGGCCGCTTCATGGCGGCTTACCTTCCCAAGTCAAGCACTGAGAACGAACGCTCAACCGTCGTAATACGCACCCCCGAGGGGCAGGATATCCTCATGCGCCAGGTAGCAGGTGCAATGGCACGTCGTATCGTCACATACGCCGAGCCCGGCAACGAAGCGAATATTGAAGACCACATGGGCTTCATCAAATTCGGTTCCCGCATCGACCTTTATTTACCCCTCGGGTCAGAAATCCTCGTGAAACTCGGCGATACCACCACCGGAGGTGTCACTCCCGTCGCTCACCTTTATCCCGGAAAAGAAAAACATGCTTAAAAAAATAATTGCATCCATACCCAATACCATAACCTGTTGCAACCTCCTGTCAGGATGCGTGGCCGTCATCGCCTCGTTTCATCTTGACACCCCTGACCTTGCTCTCGGGCTCTCAGGACTACAGATCGTGTGGCTAATGATTGCTGCCGCCACCATCTTTGATTTCTGTGACGGTATGGCAGCACGCTTGCTCCGCGCTCACTCGCTCATAGGCAAAGAGCTCGATTCGCTGGCCGACCTCGTGAGCTTCGGGCTCGCTCCCGGCCTCATGATGTACAACCTCCTGCGCGTTCTCGAAGCGCCCGCATGGACACCATGGCTCGCTCTCTTCATTCCCGTAATCGGCGCGATACGTCTTGCCCGATTTAACGTTGACGACCGCCAGACAACTTCCTTCATAGGCCTGCCCATCCCCTCCAACGCAATTTTTTGGATTGGATATTCAGCGTGGCTCGTAGGCAGTAACCAGCCCGCATACTTAATGGCACCGCTTGAAGGTTGGCCCCTGTGGCTCACGGTTGTTCTCATCCCTGTCGTTGCCCTACTCATGGTGTGCAGTCTACCCATGTTCTCATTGAAATTCAAGAGCATGCGTCCGCGTGTAAACGTTCTACGCTACACTATCCTCATCTCAGCCGTGATACTCGTATCAATTTTCGGCATCAAGGGACTTGCCATGGCAATCATCCTCTACCTCCTCATCTCGGTTATCGAGACAGCAAGACGCTGATAACACGGAGCTTTATTCTCTAATTGAATCTTATCGCTATGTCTTTTTTTGGACTCATCTTTATAATATTCCTCATCTGGATTGTACCCAAACTGATTCGCGGCTTCCTGTTCGTAAACAATATCAAGAAACAGTCGCGAAAAATGTACGAACAGATGTACAATGGTGGTCAGCGCGACTCTCAGCCCCGCTCACGCAAACCGGGATGGTCTGAACCTCAGCCCCACAAGAAAAAAATTGATCCCAACGTAGGTGAATACGTCAGCTTCCAGGAAATAACCTCAACTGAGACGGAAACCACCACTACCGACCCGGCAACCGGTGCCCGCGAAACCACCTACACCGTTGAGCAACAAGTCACCGACGCTGAATGGGTCGACCTCCCCGCCCCCGAAAAATAAATAGTTTCTCCAGAATAACTAAAGCGCGGTCATTGTTTGCCCGCGCTTTGAATATTATTTCGTAAAGTTAACTATGTCAGTCAGTGTAGGTGAGGGTCCAGCCGGTAGAGGTGACAGTGAGGGTGGCGGGGGCATTGTGAAACCAGGGGGTGTTATCATCAATGTGGCCGATGGGGGCTCCGAAGGCAACCGGGTAGCTGACATCTCCAAGCACTTCGGATATCATGGCTTCCATTGAGGTGTGGTTTGAGTCAGGATTATATTCAGTGAATGCTCCCACTATCAGCCCGCTGAGTCTATCCAAAACACCGGTTAACTTCAGTCGATACAACATGCGCTCTATCTTGTAAACCGGCTCGGCAATATCCTCAATTACGAGAATGCAACCGGGAACGATGTCGTTGAACGGTGTGCCCACAAGTCCATCAAGCACGGCCAAATTACCACCTCTCAAAGGACCGCTACCGCTACCCGTGCGGTTAAAGGGAGAAGTATCTCCGTCCATACCGATGCGCTTACCCGACAGCATTTCTATCAACATATTATTCAACGCGTTACCGGTTCCACGACTCATTCCCTTAGCCATGGAGGCATGAATACTCACAATATCATGCTTCGCCATGAGTGCATGCAGGGCTGAAATATCACTGAAACCTATCAGCCATTTAGGGTCATCTTCGAGCGGAAGCTTATCAAGCGCATCAAGAAGATGTACAGCCCCATAACCGCCACGACTACACATAATTGAACGCACATCAGTATTCATGCAGGCAGATGTAAAGTCTTCAAGTCGCTCCTGCCTGGTTCCACTATACGAACCACTATTTCCCAGGGCATGAGGCATAACATAAGTACCGAAGCCATATTCATCAAGCGTTTCAACTGCTCCCGTCACATACTCTTCCTTAATTATTGAGGCGGGTGAAATGATAGCAAACTTATCGCCCGCTTGCAACTTACGTGGCCAAATAACTTTCATGATACCTGAACTTTAAATCCATCAGCACGCATTCGGTCAGCAATACGTTCAAGTTCCTCGCGCGGAACCTTCTCAAGCTTCTCAGCGGGCGTTTTACGGTCAATTGAATACAGCATGATCTCACCGGGACCGATTCTCTTATAAGCTTCGATCAGCGCGTCAATCTCCTCGGGTGTCGAGTTGTCGATACGCTCGCCATTATACTCACCTCTCAGTATCATTGTCTGAATAATTGCCTGTGAACCAAACCGGGCGAGCAGGTCTACAACTTTATCTACAGTGAACGAGGGTGACGTGGGGCGATCAATCTTACGCATGGTTGACTCTATTGCCGAGTCAAGCTTAAGAATATTGTTATCAACCCGTTTCAAGGCACGCACGACTCCCTGAGAATCAAGACGTGTCGAGTTACTGAGCACGCTCACCTTAGCATTGGGAAAATACTTATCGCGCAAGGCAAGCGTATCGTCTACCACTTCCTCAAATTCAGGATGAATCGTAGGCTCACCATTGCCCGAAAAAGTAAGAACGTCAAGAGACTCGCCGGCTTCCTTCATTGCCTTGAGTTTCTCCTCAAGGAGTCTTTTGACTTCGTTACGGGAAGGCATTCCGCTCTTGCCGGGGCCCTGAGCATTAAAGCCGGCCTCGCAATAAAGGCAGTCAAATGTACAGATTTTCCCGTCACGGGGAGTGAGATTGATGCCTAACGAAGTTCCCAGGCGGCGGCTATGAATGGGACCGAATATTGTTTCGTGGAATAAAACTGTCTGCATATCAAATGGTTTTAAGGCCTATTGTGCCTTTAGATTTACAAATATAGTCTTTTATTGCTACTTAGTCAACAAATTCAGTCCCTCATTAGTTATAATTATAAAAGTAAACATTACTTTTGTAAGTAATTATTCAAAATTAATTAAAAGATATACAGAGTAAATTCCATGCACTTGCTTAAACAAAATATCGTTTTATTTTGAATAATTACTTGTAGGGTTATATCACCAAAATTCATCACTTAGCAGTCAAAGATATAGATGAGACTACATTCTTTTATGAGATTTCTCTCCCTCCTGTTGCCCGGCAGTCTCGCGGCACAGAACGGGATTTCACTCAACACTGACAGTGTCGCTGCATCATTCTACGGCATGACCGAGGATATTTACATTGACGAGCACCTGCTTGAAAACGACGATGACAATTCTCAGGCTATTTCCATTCTCAACGGGGCTGCCAACAATGTATACTACAACACGGCGAGCTACAACTTCGGTCCGATGCATTTCAAGTATCGCGGCTACAGCAGCCCTTACACGGCAGTCTATGTCAACGGCATAGAGATGAATGACCTCATAACCGGCTCATTCGACTACACATCGTTAGGTGGAATGACCTCACGGGCCTTCCGCAACAAGACAACAGTAGTGGGCATGGATGCTGCGACCTACGGCTTCGGAGCTATAGGCGGTGCGACCAACTATAATACGTCGGCCATGGGTTACGCACCAGGTTTTGCCGGCTCGCTTGCTTTCACCAATTCCTCCTATATGCTTCGAGCCATGGCAACCTATTCCACCGGCATCAGCAAGGATGGATGGGGAATCACCGTGAGCGGAATAGGACGCTGGAGCGACGAGGGGGTCGTTCCCGGAACGTTCTACAAGCAAGGCGGCCTGTTCGTTTCAGTGGGCAAAATTTTCAATGCCCGTAGCTCATTAACATTTACGGCTTACGGTGCTCCGTTGCAACGAGCAACCTCCTCCCCCACATACGCCGAGATTTTTGAACTCACCGGTGATAATCTCTATAACCCCAACTGGGGGTGGCAGGATGGCAAGAAGCGCTCGGCACGCATTCGCCAGCAGTTTGACCCTACGTTTATGGCCAACTGGCTTTTTCAACCTACTAACGCGACCACTATCAACGCCGGAGCGATGTTCCGCGTAGTAAATTACTCGCAGTCACGAATAGAGCGCTATAAGGCCCCCGACCCTATGCCGGATTACTACAAGAAGCTGCCAAGCTACTATAGCGACTCGCCTGCCACTGAAGAGTTCTACGATCACCTGTGGCACACTGATGACAGCTTCCGCCAGATTGACTGGGCATCGCTCTATCAAGCCAATTATCTCAACCGCCTCGAAAATCTGGAGCCTGAAAATGCTGATAACCAAAAGGGGTCCAGCTATATCCTC
>JAAVGQ010000060.1 GCA_014800105.1 Bacteroidales bacterium
AGCAACCTGAACTCCGCCTTGACAGATGGCCTTGATTTGCTCGGCATACTGGCCTAATCTCACTGTATCGATACCATAGCCCTGAGCACCCATCAGTGACTCGCCGCTGAGTTTAAGCAGGACACGATTATATTTTGTTCTCATAATTTTTGAGCTTGTTTAATGGATTTTTTACAAAGATAGTCGTTATAGCCGAAAAGCAAAAACATTTACAGCGTTATGTCCCGTATAATTAGAGAGAACCGTAGTGCAGACAGTGGTCAAGTTCCTTGACGAGAGCCTCCTTGTCAAGTTTCTGGCCAATGAACACGAGCTTAATCATGCGGTCACCATATTTTTCATCCCAATCACGGCGCAATCCCGGCTCGCGTTCCATCATGGCGGCAAGCTCGTCAGCCGGGGCTGTTGCATACCACAATCCTGCCTCAGTGAGCTTCTTCTGTACACCTGCCTGTTCAAACAGGTAAGACATGTCAGGATTATGCGCGAAATAAATCACCCCCTTGGTACGGATTACATTAGAGGGCCACTTGGTTGCCACAAAGCGGTCAAACTTGTGAATATCCAGAGGTTGACGGCGATAGTAGACCATCGTCTGTATGCCATATTCCTCAGCCTCGCCCTCGCCGTGATGGTGATGGCAGTGACCGCAGGTGCAACCCTCGCCATGCTCGTGATGATGTTCATCGTCATGGTGGTGTTCATGATGGTGGTGTTCATGCTCGTCATCGTCGTGATGATGTTCATGCTCGTGATGATGTTCATGCTCCTCTACAGGACGTTCTATTTCCTGAACCCAGGTTGCCGACGTTGCAACTGACTCGAAGTCAAACGCTCCGGTACCCAGCAGCTGCTCGATATCAACATTAGCGTAGTCACACTCGATGATGCGTGCCTTGGGCTGGATTGCACGGATAATAGTCTTTATGCGGCGGGCATCATCAGGTGAAACTTCTGAAATCTTGTTGAGTAGAATAACATTACAAAACTCAATCTGCTGAATGATAAGATTTTCAATATCCTCTTCAGCGATTTTGTGACGGTCCAGACGCTCGCCACAGCTGAATTCGCTCTGCATTCTCAGCGCGTCAACCACGGTCACGATGCAGTCAAGACGGGGTACAACGCCGCCTGAGTACTCCGGCCCCATATTGGGTATCATGGTGATAGTCTGAGCAATAGGCTCAGGCTCGCAGATGCCGCTTGCCTCGATGACAATGTAGTCAAACTTGCCCGTGTTGGCAATCTCAGTGAGTTGCTCCACGAGATCCATTTTCAACGTGCAACAGATGCAACCATTCTGGAGCGCAACAAGGTCGTCATTACCTTGGCCGCCCACAATGCCACCTTTTTGAATGAGGTCAGCATCTATGTTGACTTCGCCTATATCGTTAACAATTACAGCAAATTTTATCCCCCTCTCGTTATTAAGAATGTGATTGAGAAGGGTTGTCTTTCCGCTACCGAGGTAGCCCGTAAGAAGTAAAACAGGTATTTCCATTATTATGTGTGTTTATACAAATCCAAGCAATTCAATTTCAAAAATCAGCGTTGACCCGCCGGGGATACCGGGCTGAGAGAAACGGCCATAGCCCTGCTCTGCAGGAATATAGACCTCCCATTTGTCACCCACGTGCATCTTGGTGAGCGCTATGATCCAGCCCGGAATCAGGTCGCGTAACCTCATTGCCGGGGGAGTACCACCTCGGCTGCTATCGAATTTCTTACCATTCATAGTGCGCCCGGTATAATGTACCGTTACGACACTGTTGCGGTTGGGAGTAGGACCGTCAGCCTTGCCGTTTTTCAGCACTTTGTAGCAGACACCCTTGTCAAGCTGGTGAACGCCCGGCTCGGATGCAATCTTCTGCAAGAACTCCCTGTTAGCGAGTATATAATCTTGTTTGGCCATGATTTATAAATCACTTACGCCCGAGCCACAACCCCGGGCAACATTAATCTTACCACTAAAATACTCATTTTTCCCGACACCGTCAAAACAATTTTCTTACAAATAACAAATTCTGCGTTCCGGTGTCCGGAGGACGCGACCCTACCCCCACACTCGTGGCCCGGTTCCTAGCTCCCCAACACGGCTCCGAAACTTCCCGATAAGTCTTCAAAGCTAACGTCCCTTCATTCATCCTCCCCGTCAGTCACGGCGTGACTGAATTTGCACAAACCCCCGCTTTCAGGAGCCCGCAGGGCGACTTAGCTGGGGATATACCCCTAATAACCAACCAATCAGCCTCGAGAGGCTGAACAAAACCTGCTTCCGTTCAGCACGGCATAACAATGACCGCGCTCCATTGGAGCCTATGAGCATCCCGGCCATAGGCTGTTAACCACTTGTGCGGCAGAGCAGCGATGGTTCATCTCAACCACATGCAACATATAAGCGCGAAAGCCTGGGGACAGTGCTTTACAGATAGGTTTTTATAAAAATTTCAATAAGTGGAAATGGATTTAATAAAATTTTTGTATATTTGCATAATATGGGGAACCCGATGTCATTAAAGGGCACCCTTTTTATAAAAAAATAATACCAGTCATTATAGTCTGAATCAATGAATAATTCAGAAAATACCAGTCCTCACAATTTCGAGCAATGCGTCAAGTGCACAATATGCACTGTCTATTGCCCGGTTACCGCTGTAAACCGCGACTATCCCGGCCCCAAACAGGCCGGTCCTGACGGCGAGCGATATCGCCTGAAGGATAAACGCTTCTACAACGAGGCTCTCAAGTATTGCCTCAACTGCAAGCGTTGTGAGGTTGCCTGCCCTCAAGGCGTTCACATTGGCGACATCATCCTGCAGGCTCGACTCAAATATAGCCACGGTAGCGCTAACCTGCGTGACCGCATGCTCGCTCACACTGACCTGATGGGAACCATCGGCACGCGCCTGTCACCCACGGTCAACGGCATCTTGAAATTCACCCCGGTCAAGATTGCCATGGACTACATCCTGGGCATTGACCGTCACCGCACGTTTCCGTCTTACTCTCCCCGCCGTTTCGTAACCTGGTTCAGAAGGCATGCCGCTGAACGCCAGGAACGTTTCGACCGCCACGTTACCTATTTCCACGGGTGTTACGTCAACTATAATTTCCCGCGACTGGGCAAGGATCTTGTGAAACTCATGAACGCGTGCGGAATAGGCGTTAATCTCATGAAGAATGAGAAATGCTGTGGCGTTGCACGAATTGCCAACCGCCTCATCAAGCAGGCTACTGACGCTGCTAAGGTCAATCTTCAGGAAATACGCTCAGCCGTTGCCGGCGGAACTGAGGTAATCGCGACCTCATCAACCTGTGTGATGACGATGCGTGACGAGTACCCCAACATTCTCGGTCTTGACAATGCCGACGTGCGTGACCACATCATGACCGCCACCCGCTACCTTTACCGCCTCATCGAGAACGGGGAAATCAGGCTTGTGTTTAAGCCTGATTATCTGCGACGTATCGCCTACCATACTCCTTGCCACATGGGCAAGCTGGGATGGAGTGTCTACTCTACCCGCCTTTTGTCAATGATCCCGGGCGTAGAGCTTACAATTCTTGATTCTAACTGCTGCGGTATCGCGGGAACTTACGGTTTCAAGAAAGAAAACTACCGTAACTCCCAGGCAATGGGTAAACCGCTGTTTGACTCTATCGCGCTGGTTCACCCTGATTTTGTCGCAACCGACTGCGAGACCTGCAAGTGGCAGATTGAAATGTCAACTCCCTACAAGGTTTTCAACCCCATCTCAATTCTTGCCGACGCTCTCGACGTGGAAGCTACCCGCCGAGCCAACAATGTGAAATAATCATCCCCTTAACATCCTGATAAAAATGGATAGAACTGATAAAGTTGACAAAAATCCCTACAGCGCGCTGGGCGAGCACTGCTCACGTTTCAAGTCCTGGCAGATGCGCACTCTCATCGTCACAATGATAGGATACTCGATATTCTATTTCGTGCGCAAAAACTTCTCAATCGCAATGCCCGGTCTCACGGCTGAGTACGGCATAAGCAACAAAAGCTTCGGCTGGATTATATTTGCCGGCTCGCTTGTCTACGGTTTTTCCCGCTTTATAAACGGTTACCTCGTTGACCGTGTGAAGGGGCGTATCGTAATGGGAATCGGCCTGTTACTGTGCGCGCTGAGCAATTTCGCGTTTGGGTTCGGCGCTGACTTCAGCTCGTGGATTACCGGCCAGGAGAACGGCCCCCGCATGGTCGAGTTCCTCATCCTTATAATGGGTATCACTATCATTATCAACCAGTATTTCCAAGGCATGGGCTACCCGCCGTGTGCCCGCATCCTGCCCCACTGGATTCATCCCAGCGAGCTTGCAACCAAGATGTCAATATGGAACTGTTCCCACTCTATAGGCGCTGCCCTCGCAGTGGTTGTGTGTGGTTACATCATGGGTACTCTCGGTACTGACCTTTCAGCCAGTGCTTCAGTAAAGGAGGCGATTGCAAGTCACCTCTCGTCAAGCGGCGTGAGTGAAAGCGACCTCGCAACCCAGGTACTCGCCTACGCCTCTCACTACGGCGCATGGAAATGGTGTTTCTGGATTCCCGGCTGTATCGCTGTTGCCGCGGCAATCATGATATTCATTGACGTCAAGGATGACCCTCGCGAGGTTGGACTCCCCGAGCTTCCCGACACCGGGCTCGGTTCTTACGGCGAGACCCGCAGCGCCGCTGCCCGCAAGCGTTTTGAGGCAATCATGGTGTGGCGCAACCGCTGGGTGTGGACATTCTGCATCGCTAATCTTTTCGTCTACATCGTGCGCATGGGTATACTCGACTGGGGTCCCAAATTCCTGAGCGAGAGCCGCAATCTCTCAATTGAGAGCGCCGGCTGGACGGTAGCCGCATTCGAAATCGCCGGTATCGTGGGCACGATTGTTGCCGGCTGGGTGACCGACCGTTTCTTTGACGGCAAGGGTCACAGAGTGTGTGTGTTCTGCATGCTCGGAGCAACGATTTTCATGACACTCTTCATGCTTCTGCCTGAGTCAGCCGGCATTACGGTTACCGCGCTTGTGCTCGTGGGAGCCGGCTTCTGCATCTATGGCCCTCAGGCACTTATCGGTATCGAGCTTGCCAACCAGGCCACCAAGGAAGCCTCAGCCCGCGCCAATGGTCTTGCAGGTATTCTCGGCTATCTGGGTGCCGGTCTCTCAGGTCTCCTCGTGGGCTACGTTGCCGACTGGTGTGGCTGGGGAGCGGTGTTCAAGACCATCCTCGTTGTAGCAATCATCGGTACTCTCATATTCCTCACTATGTGGAAAGCCCCCCGCGACGGCTATGAGCGTGCGTCTAAAATTAAATATGACAAATAATGGAAAAACCTTATATCTCCCCCATTGCTGAAAGTGACCTCATGAAGGCGTGCGCCCGTATCAAGCACGTTGCGCTTGACATGGATGGAACCATCTACCTTGGAACCAAGCTTTTTGACTGGACTCCCGGTTTTCTTAAAACCTTGCGTGATGCCGGAATTTCCTATTCGTTCCTCACGAATAATCCCACACGCTCTATCAACGATTACGTTGCCAAGTTGCAGAAAATGGGAATAGACGCCACCCCTGAGGAAATCTATACAACTGCTGTAGCCACAATCGATTATATCAAAATCAATTATCCTGAAGCCAAGCGATTGTTCGTCCTTGGAACTCCCAGCATGCTCAAGGAATTTGAGGAGGCGGGCTTTGAGCTGACCGCTGACGATCCCAATGATCGCCCGGACATCCTCGTGGTCGCTTTTGACACCACGCTCACCTATGAAAGGTTGTGCCGTGCAGCATGGTGGGCCTCCCGTGGGCTCCCCTATATCGCTACAAATCCTGACCGCGTGTGCCCCACCGACCGGGAAATTATCCTCGTCGACTGCGGCTCCATGACTCAGTGCATAGCCCACGCCACCGGCCGTGAACCGGATATCGTTATAGGCAAGCCTAACCCTGACATGCTCAAGTGTATCATGGCCACACGCGGCCTCAAGCCTGAGGAAGTTGCAATGTGTGGCGACCGCATCTACACTGACGTTGCTACCGCCCGCAATGCCGGCTCACTCGGGGTGCTGGTTCTCTCAGGCGAGACTACTCTTGAAACCGCCATGGCATCAGACCCGATGCCTGACGTTACCGCACGCACTGTGGCTGATTTCGGTGAACTTCTCGTGAACAGCCGTAAAAAAGTATGATTTTATGAAATTCGATACAGTCATAATAGGTGGAGGCCTTAGCGGACTCATTGCCGGCATCTCGCTCGCTGAGGCCGGCCGCAGCGTCGCTATTATTACTGCGGGCCAGAGCTCTCTGCATTTCAACTCAGGGTCATTTGACCTGCTTGGGAACTGCAACGGAGAGCTTGTCACCAGCCCCATCGAGGCTATTTCCTCCTTGCCGGCCTCTCATCCTTACTCCCGCGTGGGCGTGGAACGCATTCAAGCGCTTCTCCCCGCTGTCCAGCCTCTGCTGGGACGTGCCGGAATAGCCACTACCGGCGGCTATACGCGCAACCGTTACCGCCTCACTCCGCTTGGTAAAATCAAGCCCACATGGCTGTCACTGGAGGATATTGCAACTTTTGATAATCCCACCCGTCTACCCTGGCGCCGGGTGGCAATCGTAAATCTTGCCGGCTTCCTTGACTTCTATCCACAATTTATATATGCCGGCTTGACGGCTCTGGGAGTTGCATGCTCTGTTCATTCAACCACCATTCCGGCACTCGACACCTTGCGTAAGAATCCCACTGAGATGCGTGCCGCCAATATTGCACGCGTTCTCGATGCCGAGGCTATCGGCGTTCTTGCCGGCCGGCTAAACAGTGTTTCACGCGATGCCGATGTTATCGTGATGCCGGCGGTGGTGGGGCTCAACGATGACCTCAACCTGCGCCTCTTGCGCCGTCTCGTGGCACGCCCTGTCTACTTCGTTTCAACGATGCCAACATCAGTTCCCGGCGTGCGCACTCAGATTTCGCTCGACCGCTACTTCATGAAACTTGGAGGGACATATATGCTCGGTGACACCGTCATCAGTGGCAACTTCAACGGTAACCGCCTTGAAAGCGTCACCACACGCAATCACGATTCTGAGCCCATTGAAGCGAGTAACTTCATCATTGCAACCGGTTCATTCATAGGCCACGGGCTCAAAGCCACGCCCGACTCCATTATCGAGCCCACGATGGGACTCGATATCGATGCACCTCATGACCGCTCGCTCTGGTTCAAAAAGAATATTGATGACAACCAGCCGTTCATGTCATTCGGAGTGAAGACTGACAACAACCTGCATCCCTTCAAGGAGGGCACTCTCATCGAGAATCTCTATGCCTGCGGCTCGCTGCTGGGAGGTTGTAATCCCGTCAAGGAGGAATGCGGTGCCGGCGTATCAATTCTCACGGCGCTCGCAGCGGCCCACAACATCCAATCTCAATTTTCAACAAATCGTCACGACTGATGAATACTTACGACGTCATCATAATAGGTGGTGGTGCCACCGGAGCCGGAACAGCTCGCGACTGTGCTCTGCGCGGCCTTAAAGTCCTTCTCATAGAGCGTTTTGACTTTACAGCCGGAGCCACGGGTCGCAACCACGGCCTCCTGCACAGTGGAGCACGCTACGCGGTAACTGACCGCGAGAGTGCAACCGAGTGTATCAAGGAAAATATGATTCTGCGCAAGGTTGCGCGCCACTGCGTTGAGGAAACGGGCGGTCTATTCATCACGCTGCCTGACGATGACCTTGACTATCAAAAGAAATTTGTCGATTCCTGCCTCGCTGCCGGAATCAAGGCTGATGTCATTGACCCCGAGGAGGCCAAGCGCCTTGAGCCCTCGGTCAACCCTGATCTCATCGGTGCCGTAAAAGTTCCTGACGGGGCGATTGACCCCTTCCGTCTCACGACCGCCAATGTCATCGACGCTACCCGCCATGGTGCCGAAGTGCTCACCTATCACGAGGTAACAAAGCTTATTAAGGACCCCTCAGGAGCTGTCGTAGGTGTAGAAATTCGTGACTCACGCAATGGTAGCATGTCAAAGGCCTATTCACGCCTCGTTATAAACGCAGCCGGAATCTGGGGCCAACGCATCGCTTCAATGGCTGACTGCACGGTGAACATGTTCCCCGCCAAAGGCGCGCTCCTCATCTTCGGTCACCGCATCAACAACATGGTTATCATCCGCTGCCGCAAGCCGGCCAACGCTGATATC
>JAAVGQ010000010.1 GCA_014800105.1 Bacteroidales bacterium
ACTTGCTCACGATGGGGAGATTAACCTGTACCTTGATTTCATCAACGCCATCCTTGCTATAGAACACTTTGTTGAAATAGTTCGGTTCCTTAAGCGTAAGAGTTGGTTCCATGTAAGAGGGCACCATGAAGAGCATGTTATCCTCTCGGCTCAGGTTGAGGTCTTCCGACTCAATAATGAGGGGTACGATAGGCACGAGACCTTCATCAAGATTTTCGATGAAGTTTTTTACCTTGTTGACATCAAGATAAGCATTAGCGATAACATAACCTTCATTAGCACCGAGCTTGACCTTAATTTCTGAGGTATTGGATCCTTCGGTAAATGAGAGTACATCCTCAGGAAGCTTGGTATAGAACACGAGGGCTGATTCCTCCTTGTAGGCATCAAATTCAGCGTCAGTCATGCCTCTGAGCAGTACCTCAGAAGATCTTTTGGGATCCCAGCCACCTTTCTGAATTGTCACTGGAATCGCAGTTTGTTCATCAGTTGAATATACTGTTACGTTCTGTCGTCCCGGGTCTTTTATTCTTACGACCTTGGCATATTCCTCGGGATAGCGGTCACTGTAGTCCGGGTCACAACCGGTAAACATTGCACCGGCGGCAAACACCAGACCAAAGGCCATGACAGCATTAAACGATCTTTTCATATATAGTTTCATTTGAGACGTTTTACATTAAAATTAATATCCCGGTGACTGTACAAGCTGCGGGTTCTTGTAGAGTTCATCACGAGTGATGGGATAGAGATACTGGCGGTTACCGAAAGTATACTCGTAGGGGCATACGATAGGTGTATTGAATTCTTCAAACGTGGGATCCATCTTAGAGATAGCGTCGAGAGTATAGCGCTTCTGGTATCCGAAATATTCGTCACCCATCAACCAGCGACGCACGTCATAGAAACGATGGTTACCTTCATACCAGAATTCGATAAAGCGCTCGTTACGGATGTACATACCCAGCTTTTCGTTAACATCTCCAGCCATGCGGCCCTTGGCAAGCATGTCGAGGGTGAGAGGTTTGGCACCTGCACGTTCGCGCACTATGTTAAGATTTTCAAGAGCTTTTGCATTGTTACCCTGATTCCAGTAAATCTCTGCCAGGTTAAGATACACCTCGGCAAGACGCATGAACGCGATAGGAGCTCGGTTATTAACAACCCAGCCGCCTGCTGCTGTAACATACATCATTGGGCTGAAGTGTTTCTGAGAAGCGAAACCTGACTGGTTATTATCACGATTGAACTTGCCGGGGTTGTAACCGTGACGGTTAGAGTTGCGGAGCTCAAGCTTAACGGGACGTTTGAAGTCATAGACTGCAGTACCGTAGTCACCACCGTCAAATCCGAGCCATGCATAGAAGCGAGGTTCACGCTCTGTGCAAAGTTTGATGATATCCTCGCGACCCTCGATACCGGCGCTTTCAAACCATGGACCCTTGACAGTGAAGTCACCGCCATTATTAACGAAGTCAGGATCATCCTCAGGCATATAGCCATTCTTGGTAAGGAACCATGCCATGGTATTAAGCGTGGGAGAGATACCTGAATAACCGGTAATGATTGTAGAAGCAACTGTACAGGTGAACAGGTTATGCTGCATCACTGCATAATAGTTGTCAAAAGTCTTGGTCAAGGGGAAAAGAGTCTCGTAGTTATTATCATCAACTGTTGTGGTTGTACCAATACAGCGCATGCGGATGATGGCGTTCTGATATTCAGCTTCCTCTTCTTCAGTGAGGCCGGTTACAGGGAACCACTGTTCGGGAAGGCGCTGACGTTCACGATATTCATCGTCGCGGTATAGAGCATGTCCATTAGCGATAGCCATTTCAAGGAGTTCCTCGTTGGCCTGGCGTGCACGTTCCCACTTTGAAGCATCATAAGTCTTGCTGATCATCTCCTTGCCGTAGCCGGGAGTCTCGAAATTGGTATTTTCCCATGTGGGGTACGGGAATTTACCGTTGAACAGGGGAGAAGCTGCATAGAGGAACATTCTTGCTTTAACAGCCTGACACATAATCTTGGTTGCACGGCCATATTCAGGAGTTGAACGCACGTAGGGAAGACCTTCGGCAGCCTCGTCAAGCTGGTCGGCAATCCACTGTACGCAATAGTCATAGTGATAACGACCTGTAAACTCTGACTTGGGAGTGTTCACATCAATGAGGTGATCAGTGATAGCGATAGGTCCATATCTCACAAGCATTGTGAAGTGATAGAATGCCATGAGGAATTTGATCTCACTACGCCACAACTGGTAAGTTTCCTCGTCAGCTACTTTGTTAGGAATACCTACATCATCGAGCTGTTTTAAAAATTGGAGACACTGAGAAATCCAGATGAAGTTAGAGCGCCAGTCATCACGACAAGTAGTCGCAGAGAGTGTATTCATGAGCTGGCGGCCAACGGTAGGTTCATCATTAGAAAGCCAGGTGTAAGGTGCTACAAACTCATCGGTTGCTGAAACAGCGTCACAATAGTGACTGTTGAGCCAGTTGTTAGCGTTACCGTAACGTCCCTGCTGTTCCGAGTTGGCATATACACCATGATAGCATGAGTGCAGGAAGCCGAGCGCATGTGAGTAATCAGACATGGCATCCTGAATACCGGGCTGCTCCACGGGAACGACATCCAGATAATTACATGAACTCATCCCTACAGCCAACGCAAGAGCATAAAATGCTTTATGTAATATTTTTACGATTTTCATGAGTTGATTGTGTTTATAGGATTATAGATTAAATTGAATTCCCATGTTGATAGTGCGTGACAGCGGGTAGCTGTTCCATCCTGACAGTTCGGGATCCCATTCCTTGAACGGGCTGAAAGTAACGAGGTTTGCACCTGATACGTAGATACGGGCGAATTTCAAGCTGTAACCGAGCTCGATGTTGCGGAGGCGCAGGAATGAGCCGTTACGCATCCAGTAGGTAGACGCGCGGTTGTTATTTGAAATGTCGGCTGAAGTGAGACCGAGACGGGGATACTTCGCGTCAAAGTTTCCTTTTTCCTCATCAAAGTAGTTGTCAGCGATGAACTGCCACAGGCCGTAGTTACCGTTACCCATACCTGACTGGAAGGGGTCGATGCCGTTAGTCATGATTGTGCGCATGCCTGAACCGGTGAAGAACAGACCGAAGTCCCAGTTCTTGTACTGAATTGTACCACCGAAACCATACATGAGACGGGGAGTAACACCGGTTGATGAAATCATAGTGCGGTCATCATCATTGACTACGCCATCACCGTTGAGGTCACGATACTTGATATCACCCACCTTGACTGATGAACCGAACTGCTGCTCGGGGCTGTTGTCAATTTCTTCCTGAGTGCGGAACAATCCCTCAGCTATGAGACCTATCTGAGTGTAGTTATCATGCTGGCGACCGGTCTGCTTGGTCCAGGGGTAAGGATAGTCAGGCTCGTCGACGTTCACATATTTTGAAGTAGTATAGGTGATAGTACCCTCGAATGATACGTTCAGGTCAGGAGCAAGATTCTTAGTGTAGTGAACAGCAGCCTCGAGACCTCTTGAATCGATTTTACCGCAGGGTGAATAAGGAATGGCAAAACCATATCCAAGGCTCCAGGGCCATGATGAACGCTGCATGAGGATGTCGTAGCGCTGCTCATAGAAATAGTCAGCTTCGATACGTAAATTATTGTTTAAGAAGTTAATTTCAGCACCGATATCGAGTTTCTTTGATTTTTCCCAGCCTATACCGGTAAGAGCCTGGAAGGTGAGGAACGGACCACCACCGGTACCTCCGTTATAACCCCATGAAGCTGAAGACGGACCTGACACCCAGGTGAGGTAGTTAAGATTATTTTCGTGAATCTTGTCAATGTAAAGGAAGTAAGAACCTGAGGGCTGAACAAGGTCATCAGAACCGGTGAGACCGTAAGAACCACGAAGTTTCAAGTGACTTACAACGGGATTGAGTGGAGCGAACCATTCTTCGCTACTTACAACCCAACCTACAGAAGCAGCAGGGAAGAAACCGAAACGGTCAGGCTTAGCAAGACGTTCAGTACCGTTGTAACCGAAGTTGAACTCTGCGATATATTTGTGCTTGTAGTCATAGTTGATACGGCCTGAAACACCCTGGTTACGGTTGGGCAGAACGCCGTTGCGATATTCGCGCATACGGTAGATAACCATTGCTGAGATATCGTGCCCATGGAAATTACGGTTCCAGTTAAGATTAGCCTGTAACTCAAATGTCTGGTCAGAATACTTGGTTATACCTGACTCTGCGATATAATCGGTACCTCCGTTAGGATTAAGTCGATTGTACACGAACTGATCGGGAGTAGTTGCGATGTCATAGGAATCAGGATTATCAACGGTATAGAAGTGTGGATCGATTGTTCTCGAGAAAGTCTGGTTAGACCAGCTGTTCCAGTTAACCCACGCATTGAACTTAAGACCCTTAGTGATCATACCGAGATCCTGTTCAATCTTGATAACTGTGTTAATCTTGTTTTCGTTCTGCTGGCCGAATGCTGAGTTCAAAGTAGCACGGGGGTTCTGCAGGAGGGTGTTACCAGTGAGAATAGCCGAACCGTACATCTTGTGCCCTACTCCGGGCTGGTCAGGATAAGCTACAGGGAACTCAACGGGGTTAGTCCAACGAATATAGTTCCAGAAGTCACCGGCGTTCTTGTTGGGGTCAGTGCGCTGGCGAATGTAAGTATTCATATTCATTGAAATCGTAGTTGAGGGCGTAAGCTTGTACGACAGGTTGTTCTGGAACGAATACGTGATGATGTTGATATTGTTGTTCCAGGAGTGTACCTTTTCAGTCTTGAAGTTACCATCCTCGTGCTGAACGTCAAGAGCCATGTAGTATTTCACTTTATCAGCACCACCGCTCACGTTGATATTGGCACGCTGACGCATTGAAGTGTTTTTGAACAGCTCGTCATACCAGTCAACATCAGGATACAGGTAAGGATTCTCATGAGATGCCGTGCGGTCAATTGTTGTCTGGCTATACTTGGGAGTAACACCGGGATTACGTGAAGTCTCGGCCGCGTTATAAATTCTCATGTAAGTAGCACCGTCAGCAAATTTTGGCAGGCGTGTCAAGGTGTTGATTGAGTTCTCGACGCTGATGTTAAGCTTGGTGGGAGTGTTGTAGTTACCACCCTTGGTGGTTACAATCATTACACCGTTAGCACCACGTGCACCATAGATAGCGGTAGCCGACGCATCCTTCAGGATTGTGAAGCTCTCGATATTCTCGGCAGGTACACGGTCAAGGTCACCTGATGAAATTTCCACATCATCGAGAAGGATGAGAGGAGTGTTACCGCCACCGAAGGTCGAGATACCACGAATGTAGAAGGCCGAACCGCTACCGGGCTCGCCTGATGACTGGCGAGTGATAAGACCGGCAACCTTACCGGCGAGTGCATTAGAAATGTTGGCGGTAGGCATCTTCAACTGGTCACCTGTAACAGTTGACACAGCGCCTGTCACTGCAACTTTCTTCTGTGAGCCACCACCCACTACGACAACTTCCTCAAGAGTGTTTTCAGCTGCCTGCATGGGAATTTCTATTTCTGAAAGACCACGCACCGCAACTTCACGCTCAGCATAACCTATCATGGTAACGAGAAGTACAGGATTCTTACTCGGAACCGTTAATGTAAATTTACCGTCAATGTCACAAGCTGTTGCAACACGTGGGTCGTTTTTGAGACGTACTGTGGCTCCTACAAGGGGCTCACCGTCTGCAGCATCCACGACCGTACCCGTGATGGTACGGACATCTTCAGCTGCCACTGCCGAGGGACTCTCCAGTACCGATGGTGATGGACCGGCCTCAGCGTTTACCCTGATGCACGCAAGGCACATCAGAGCCAGCAAAGAATAACTGATTGGTTTCATGGTTGATATTAATGAAAAATTAGGGTTTTTAAGGTAATGAAATAAGATGTATTCTTTTGTTTATAAGGAAGTTTTACCCCCCCCTTAACATTTATTAACCCTCTCTTGGGTA
>JAAVGQ010000061.1 GCA_014800105.1 Bacteroidales bacterium
GCGACAAGATGTATGAATTCCTGGAGCGTCTGGTGAAGGTAGCCCTTCCCCGTATCCGTGACTTCAAGGGTATCGAAGGCAAGCTCGATGGCCGTGGTAACTACACCCTCGGTATCACTGAGCAGATTATCTTCCCTGAGATCAACATTGATAACATCAATAAGCTCCTCGGTATGAACATCACCTTCGTTACTTCAGCTAACACTGACGAAGAAGGTTACGCACTGCTCAAGCAGTTTGGTTTACCGTTTAAAAACGCTCAATAAATTCCAAAGACATCCCTATGGCAAAAGAATCAATGAAAGCCCGCGAGGTAAAGCGCGCTAAGCTTGTTGCCAAGTACGCTGCAAAGCGTGCCGAGCTCAAGAAGATTGTGAATTCAGGCGTTAACGAAGAAAATCGTTACGAAGCTTTTGAAGCAGCTCAGGCTCTTCAGAAACTCCCCAAGAACAGCAATCCCATCCGCGTTCACAACCGTTGCAGCATCACCGGCCGTCCCAAAGGATACATCCGCCAGTTTGGCATCTCACGTATTCAGTTCCGTGAAATGGCATCTGCCGGTCTTATCCCCGGTGTAAAGAAAGCAAGCTGGTAATCCCTCTGTACGGCTCGCGATTATTTATAGCGCTTTTTTAAACGCAACCTTCCTATCCAAAACACAGAGAGAATTAAATATTGTTGGGAAACAGCCCAATCAATTTAAACTTTTATACAATGACAGATCCTATAGCAGATTATCTGACGAGATTGAGGAACGCCATCAAAGCCAACCACCGTGTTGTCGAGATTCCCGCCTCTAACCTCAAGAAAGAAATCACTAAGATTCTTTTCGAACAAGGCTATATTCTTAACTATAAGTTTATAGAGGGTGAGACCCCCGCAGGTACTATCAAGATCGCTCTGAAGTACGATCCCGTTGACCGCGTGAACGCTATCAAGAACCTCAAGAGAGTTTCTCGTCCCGGTCTCCGTCAGTACACAGGTTACAAGGATATGCCCCGCGTGCTCAACGGCCTCGGTATCGCAATCCTTTCTACCTCAAAGGGTGTAATGACCAATAAGAAAGCAGCCGAACTCAAAATCGGCGGTGAAGTTCTTTGTTATGTTTACTAATCTTAAGAGGAGGAAAAAACAATGTCAAGAATAGGTAAAGCCCCCATCGAGATTCCCGCAGGAGTTACTGTGAAAGTAGACAATAACACTGTAACAGTAAAAGGTCCCAAGGGTGAACTCACTCAGAAAGTGCATCCCGATCTCACTATCAACGTAGAAGACGGACACGTAGTAATCACCCGTCCCAGCGATGACCGTGAACACCGCGCTCAGCATGGTCTCTTCCGTGCTCTTATCCACAACATGGTTGTAGGTGTTTCAACCGGCTATCGTAAAGAGATGGAATTAGTAGGCGTAGGTTACCGTGCCACTGCAACAGGCCAGGTCCTCGAGCTTTCACTCGGTTTCTCTCACGCAATATATATCAAACTTCCCCCCGAAGTTAAGGTAGAAGCTAAGACCGAGCGTAACAAGAACCCGCTCATCATCCTTGAGAGCGATGACAAGCAGCTCCTCGGTCAGGTTTGCGCTAAGATTCGTTCACTCCGCAAGCCCGAACCTTACAAGGGTAAAGGTATTAAGTTCGTTGGCGAAGTTATTCGTCGTAAGTCTGGTAAATCGGCTGGTGCCAAATAAAAATAACTGAATCATGTTAACCAAGATAGAACGCAGAAATAAGATCAAAACCCGCATCCGCGGTAAAATTTCAGGTACTGCCGAACGCCCCCGTATGACCGTATTCCGCAGCAACAAGCAGATCTACGTACAGCTCATTGACGACCTGGCCGGCAAGACTCTTGTAGCTACTTCATCTAAAGGAATCGAAGAAGGAACAAAATGTGAGATCGCTGCTAAGGTAGGCGCTGAAATCGCTCGCAAGGCACTTGAAGCAGGTGTTACCGAAGTAGTATTTGACCGCAACGGTTACCTTTTCCACGGTCGTGTAAAATCATTAGCTGACGCGGCTCGCGAAGGCGGACTTAAATTTTAAGCATCATGGCAAAAAGAAATAACAGAGTAAAATCAACCAATGATCTTGAACTCAAGGATCGCCTGGTAGCTATCAACCGTGTTACCAAGGTTACCAAGGGTGGTCGCACCTTCACCTTCGCTGCTATCGTTGTCGTAGGTAACGAAAACGGTATCGTAGGCTGGGGTCTCGGTAAGGCTAATGAAGTAACTGCAGCAATCGCTAAAGGTGTAGAAGCTGCCAAGAAGAACCTCATTCAGGTTCCCATTCACAAGGGCACCATTCCTCACGAGCAGGCTGCCAAGTTTGGTGGTTCACGTATCATCCTGAAGCCCGCTTCTACCGGTACCGGTGTGAAGGCTGGTGGTGCTATGCGTGCCGTGCTTGAGAGTGTAGGTATCACTGACGTGCTTGCCAAGAGTAAGGGTTCTTCTAACCCCCACAACCTTGTTAAAGCCACTATCGCTGCTCTGGACGAAATGCGCTCACCCGCAACTGTAGCCCAGAACCGTGGTATCTCAGTTGAACAGGTTTTTAAAGGTTAAACCATTAAAGCTACTGAACAATGGCACAGATTATTATCAAACAGATTAAGAGCCGCATCAATTGCCCTGCAGTGCAGAAGCGCACTCTGGATGCACTTGGACTCAAGAAGATGAACCATAGCGTTGTTAAGGAAGATACTCCTTCAGTTATGGGAATGGTTAATAAAGTACATCACCTCGTAGAGGTAACCAAAGCTTAAAAACTAACAACAATGGATTTAAGTAACTTACAACCCGCCGTAGGCGCTACTAAACGCTCTACTCGCATTGGCCGTGGTCCCGGTTCAGGCAAGGGTGGAACATCTACCCGCGGTCACAAGGGCGCCAAGTCACGCTCAGGCTATAGCCGCAAGATTGGTTTCGAAGGTGGTCAGATGCCCCTTCAGCGCCGTCTTCCCAAGTTTGGTTTCAAGAACATCAACCGTGTAGAATATAAGGCTATCAACATCGGCGACATCAATGCCCTTGCTGAAGCTCTTAATCTCGCTAAGATTGGTCTCGAGGAACTCCGCAATGCAGGTTTTGTTAACAAGAAACAGCTTGTTAAGATTCTTGGTAACGGAAGCATCACTCGCAAGATCGATGTTGAAGCCAACGCTTTCTCAGCATCAGCTGAGCAAGCTATCGTCGCAGCCGGCGGCTCAATCAATAAAGTTTAATTCAAATGAGATTTGTACAAACAATAAAAAACATCTGGACAATCGAGGAACTCCGCAATCGTCTTGTCCTGACGTTTCTGCTTGTAGTGGTATATCGTCTGGGGTGCTATATAGTACTCCCGGGCGTTGACCCGCAGTTACTGAAGGCAATGCACAGCGCTGCTGAGAATCAGGCCAGCGGTCTGATGCAGCTCCTTGATATGTTCTCGGGTGGTGCTTTCTCTCAGGCATCTATTTTCGCACTCGGTATCATGCCCTACATCACGGCTTCAATCGTGATTCAGCTCCTGGGTATGGTATTGCCTTCTTTCCAGAAGATGCAGCGTGAGGGCGAGAGTGGCCGACAGAAGCTGAACCAGTACACTCGTTACCTGACAGTGCTCATTCTGCTCGTTCAGGGACCTGCTTACTTGTTCAACCTTCAGCACCAGTTCCGTGCTGCCCACATCGACTTTGAGCTTGGATGGTTCCTTGCTATCATGCTCACTGTGATTCTCGCAGCCGGCTCTATGTTCATCATGTGGCTGGGCGAGCGTATCACTGACCGCGGTATCGGTAACGGTATCTCGTTCATCATCCTTGTGGGTATTATTGCCCGTCTCCCCGAGGCTCTCTTCTATGAATTTATCGCTCGTACCCCCGGTAGTGCTGAAACACAGGGTGGTCTGATAATGTTCATTGTAGAGCTTATCCTCTTGTTTGCCGTTACAGCAGGTGCAGTACTTCTCGTTCAGGGAACCCGCAAGGTGCCCGTGCAGTATGCAAAACGTATCGTCGGAAACCGTCAGTACGGAGGCGCTCGCCAGTATATACCTTTGAAGGTTAATGCTGCCGGTGTAATGCCTATCATCTTTGCGCAGGCTATTATGTTCATTCCCTTGACACTTGCAGGTTACAGCACCAGCGAAAGTGGTCGTGGCTTCTTTGCCGCATTCACTGATATCAACGGTTTCTGGTACAACTTTGTCTACTTCGTGATGATTGTTGCCTTCACTTACTTCTACACCGCTATCACAGTGCGTCCCACTCAGATGGCTGAAGATATGAAACGCAACAACGGCTTCATTCCCGGTGTTAAGCCCGGTAAGGCAACTGCCCACTACCTTGACACTATCATGTCGCGCATCACACTCCCCGGTTCTCTTTTCCTCGGTATTGTCGCTATCATGCCTGCTTTCGCACGCATCCTCGGTATCAGCAATAACTTCGCTCAGTTCTTCGGTGGCACTTCACTCCTCATCATGGTAGGTGTTGTCCTCGACACTCTGCAGCAGATTGAGAGCCACCTTATGATGCACCACTACGATGGTCTCATGAAGGACGGAAAGATCAAAGGACGTACCACAGGTAGCGCTTATTAAAATGTCAGATTATAATCAGGCTTTTAAATCGCAAAGAATCGTACTGAAATGATATATCTGAAGACACCCGAGGACATGAAGCAGATGCAAGCTGCTTGTGATCTCGTAAGCCGCACAATGGGTGAAGTAGCCCGCTGGATAGAGCCCGGTGTCACAACCCTTAAGCTCGACACCATTGCTCGTGAATTTATTCACGACAATGGGGGTCGACCTGCTTGTTTAGGGTATGGCGGTTTTCCGGCAACATTGTGCATCGAAGTCAATGAGACTGTTGTTCATGGTTTTCCTTCTAATTACTCATTGCGTGAAGGTGACATCATCGGTATCGACACCGTTGTTGAACTTAATGGTTTCAATGGTGACATGTGTTATACTTATGCAGTCGGAGAAATAGACCCGGAGATAATGAAACTTCTTGTTACAACCAAGGAGTCTCTTTACAAAGGTATTGAGGCAGCTCAGCCCGGAAAGCGAATCGGTGATATTGCCAATGCAGTCCAGACATATTGTGAACGACGCGGTTATTCCGTGGTTCGTGAAATGTGTGGTCACGGCATTGGTCGAAAGATGCATGAAGATCCCGAAGTTCCCAACTATGGTCGCCGTGGAATAGGCCCCGTAATCAAGAATGGAATGTGTTTCTGCATCGAACCCATGATTAATATGGGAAGCCGCAATATTGTTATCGAGCGTGATGGATGGACCTGTCGTACCAAGGACCGCAAGCCTTCGGCTCATTTTGAACACACCCTCGGAGTGTGGGACGATGAGACTCACATCATGACAACCTTCGATTACATCCAGGAAGCTTTAGGCGAAAGATTCATTTAGTACTATCAAGCGAATAAATTAAACCCGATATATGGCAAAACAATCAGCAATCGAACAGGACGGCGTTATCGTCGAAGCGCTCTCTAACGCAATGTTTCGCGTAGAACTTGAAAACGGTCATGAAATCACAGCCCACATCTCAGGCAAGATGCGCATGCACTACATCAAGATTCTTCCCGGCGACAAGGTGAGAGTGGAAATGTCACCCTATGATCTCTCAAAGGGTCGCATCGCCTTCCGATACAAATAAACCCTGGAATCAGGAAACACTATTATCTACAATAAAAGAAAACAACAATGAAAGTAAGAGCTTCAATCAAGAAACGTACTGCTGACAGCAAGATCGTACGTCGCAAGGGACGTCTCTATGTAATCAACAAAAAGAACCCTAAATTCAAGACCCGTCAGGGCTAATTACTGGTAAAACTATCGTTTCTTGTGCCTTTTTTGGATTAATTGGCAATTAAGATTCGATATAAAGGGAATTTTTTCTTACCTTTGCACGAAATTTTTTAATAACATAGTCAAGAACATATGGCAGTTAGAATCGTGGGAGTTGACCTCCCCCAGAACAAAAGAGGTGAAATCGCCTTGACTTACATTTACGGCATTGGTCGCAGCGCAGCCAAGAATATCTTGGACAAGGCTGAGATTGACCGTGACATCAAAGTAAAAGACTGGACTGACGCTCAGGCCGCTAAAGTACGTGAGGTAATCGGCGCAGAGTACAAAGTAGAAGGTGATCTTCGCTCAGAAATCCAGTTGAACATTAAACGTCTCATGGACATAGGTTGCTATCGTGGCGTTCGTCACCGTAACGGTCTTCCCGTTCGTGGCCAGAGCACCAAGAACAATGCCCGCACACGTAAGGGACGTAAGAAAACAGTTGCTAACAAGAAGAAAGCTACTAAATAATAAAAGAATATGGCAAAAAAGACAGTCGCAGCTAAGAAGAGAAACGTTAAAGTTGATGCAGCAGGCCAGCTTCACGTTCACTCATCTTTCAATAACATCATTGTCTGCTTAGCTAACAGCGAAGGACAAGTTATCTCATGGTCAAGCGCGGGCAAAATGGGTTTCCGTGGTTCAAAGAAGAACACCCCCTACGCAGCCCAGATGGCAGCGCAGGATTGCGCAAAAGTTGCTTATGACCTCGGCCTCCGCAAGGTTAAAGCTTATGTAAAGGGACCCGGTAACGGCCGTGAATCAGCTATCCGTACCGTACACGGTGCAGGTATCGAGGTTACCGAGATTATCGACGTTACACCACTTCCTCACAACGGTTGTCGTCCTCCCAAACGTCGTCGCGTATAATAACGCACAGCTCAATAAAGACTATTAACGTAGAAACACTTTAACCTGAAGGGTGTATAAAGACCCCGTCAATGTGAAATAGACCATAACATTCACCTCCTCTATGGTCGCGGCTGCACTACGCGGGATACTATCACCTTCATAATAATAGAAACAAATGGCAAGATATACAGGTCCTAAGACCAAGATCGCCCGTAAGTTTGGCGAACCTATCTTTGGCGAAGATAAAGTTCTCGCTCGCAGAAACTTCCCCCCCGGCCAGCATGGCGCTAACCGTCGTCGCAAGACTTCAGAGTATGGTGTTCAGCTCCGTGAGAAGCAGAAAGCAAAATACACCTATGGTGTTCTCGAACGCCAGTTCCGCAATCTCTTCGAGAAGGCTTCTTCAATGAAGGGTATTACCGGTGAAATCCTTCTTCAGCTTCTTGAGAGCCGCCTTGACAATGTAGTATATCGTCTTGGTATCGCTCCCACTCGTGCAGCAGCACGTCAGCTCGTTCTTCACCGTCACATCACCGTTAACGGCGAGGTTGTAAACATTCCTTCTTACCACGTAACTGCCGGCCAGGTAGTGGGCGTTCGCGAGAAGTCTAAGTCACTCGAGGTTATCGCAGGTGCACTTGCAGGTTTCAACCACAGCAAGTATCCCTGGATTGAATGGGATGAAGCTACCAAGACCGGAAAACTTCTCCACGTTCCCGCCCGCGAGGATATCCCTGAGAACATTAAGGAACAGCTCATCGTCGAGTTGTACTCTAAGTAATAAACAATAAAACACCTCATTGATCCATGGCTATTTTAGCATTCCAGAAACCTGACAAAGTCCTCATGTTAGAAGCTGACAACTTCTACGGCAAGTTTGAGTTCAAGCCCTTGGAACCCGGCTATGGTACAACTGTGGGCAACGCACTTCGTCGTGTATTGCTTTCCTCACTCGAGGGTTATGCTATCGCATCAATCAAGATCGACGGCGTAAATCATGAGTTTGATACCATCCCCGGTGTTATTGAAGATGTTACTCACATCATTCTTAACCTCAAGAAAGTAGATCTCAAGCAGGTCGTCGAAGGAACCGAAGCTGAAACCGTGACGATTACCGTGTCAGGACAGGAGGTGTTCAAAGCCGGTGACATAGGAAAGGCTCTTACAGGTTTTGAGGTTCTCAATCCCGAGCTCGTGATATGTCATTTGGATCCCAGCGCAAGTTTCAACATTGAGCTCAGGTTTTGAGGTTCTCAATCCCGAGC
>JAAVGQ010000143.1 GCA_014800105.1 Bacteroidales bacterium
ACGTGTAGCCATAATCGACGGCACCGTACAGCCAAATCCCATCACCAACGGTATGAACGACTTGCCGTGCAGACCCAACCGGTGCATCAGTTTATCCATAATGAATGCCGCGCGTGCCATGTAACCTGAATCCTCCATGAACGAAATGAAGAAGTATAGAATCAGGATATTAGGCAGGAAAACGATAACACCGCCCACACCTCCAATGATTCCATCAGTAATAAGATCCTTGAGCGGGCCACCGGGCATCAAGTGTGAAACCGTGTCGCCAAGCCAGGTGACAAATGCTTCAATCCATTCCTGAGGATATGATCCAAGGGCAAAAGTCACCCAAAACATAACAAACATTATGCTCAGGAAGATGGGGAAACCGAATAGTTTGTTAGTAACAAATGTATCGATAATCTGGGTAGAGGTGACTTTACCCACCTCGTTCTGCTCCATTGTCTCGGCGAGCGCCCCGGCTATGAAGCCATATTTCTCGTTGGCTATGAGGGAGCTTATATCCTCGCCGTGAATCTGTTCGAGACGGCGGGTGAGGCGGTCACGCATTGCGAGAATATCCGGCGCCGTTTTCAGTGAGTCTACCATTTCCTCAACCTCCTTGTCACGTTCAAGAAGCTTGATTGCCAGGTAGCGCGGAGCGAACTGCAGCAGTTTGCGGTCATCCTGTTTGATGGCATCTTTGATTGCGTTCAATGCTTCCTCCATGTCGCTGCCAAGCGAAACGTGTACGTGTCTGACGTCCTCGTGACGATCTTCGTAGACATCAATGATAGTGTCGATGAGTTCATTAATGCCTTGGCCGGTGCGTGCTGTTGTGGGCACGATGGGAATACCTATCATTCGGCCAAGTGTCAGGTAATCGAGCTTGTTTCCGCCCTTTTTCAGCTCATGATACATATTAGAAGCTGACACCATCGGGCGGATCATGTCAATGAGCTCAGTGGTGAGATAGAGATTGCGCTCAAGGTTGCTTGCGTCAACCACGTTGAGGATAACGTCAGGGCTTTCATCCTTGAGATAGCGCCTCACGTAGAGTTCCTCAGGAGAATATGTTGAAAGTGAATAAGTTCCCGGAAGGTCAACGATATTGAATTTGTAGCCGTTGCGCTCGAAATAGCCACGCTTTGCATCGACTGTCACGCCGCTGTAGTTACCTACGTGTTCCGAAGCTCCTGCCGCGATGTTGAACAGAGAGGTTTTGCCACAGTTTGGATTACCTATCAGAGCAATGTTGATGGTACGCGAAGTGTGGTCGAATTTGCTGTAAGGTTCGTCACAGTTAACGGTGGGGGTGCCTTTTTCCGAGAGTATCGTATTGTTTTCCTCGACCGGAACCACTTCGATAAGTTCAGCTTCACTGCGACGCAGCGAAACTTCATAGTTCATCAGGCGATATTTGATGGGATCCTTGAGCGGAGCCGAGAGGATTGCTGATACTTCGCGCCCTCTCACGAAGCCCATTTCAATTACGCGCTTACGGAAGGCTCCATGTCCATGTATCTTTACTACAACGGCTTTTTCTCCACTCTCAAGGTCTGATAATCTCATATAGACGGTTCTATGTCAATAATGCAAAGTTCGTGATTTTAATGCAAGGTGCAAATACCTTAAGACGGGTATTTTCAGGGCTGGTAATAACAACGTATTGAACCTATCGGCAAGTTGCCTAGGAGCATCACGGGGATTCGGTTTTTATCAGTTGAAATCCAGGCAAACATGTCGTCGCTACTCTTTTGTCCACCTTTGCTGGTGAAGGAGAACTTAATGTAGTAAGTGTCGTAATTAGTGTTGTCAATTTCTACGTTCTCATTTTTCAGGTAGGTGATTTTCAGTATCTCCACCTGGTTGCCTGAGAAGATATTCGTCGTCACGCTGTCGCCCGGTTTCATTGACGTGTAGTCAATCTGCCTCATGTAGTAGAACGAACTGAGCATGTCAAGTGTCATCCCGGTAGCTTTAAGAAGATTCTGGCTGTAAACTACCTCCTTGTCTTTCTTGCGTTGACGCCAGCGGTCACAGTTTCCTATGATTGAATCGCCCTTTGTTCGGTCATATTTGATAATGTCACGACGAAACTCACCGCCTTCGTGAGATACCTTCTCATAGAATACGGGTTCCATAGTGCGAGTCATCATTGTACCCATTAGGGTATCGCGAACGGTATAGAATTTGTCGGCCCACGTTGCTGAACGACCAACGAGAGTTGACTTGAACAGGCCATCCTTGAAATCATGGGTGGTGAGTGTAACAATTCCGGCTTGCTTGTTGATGAGTCCCCACTTGTAGTTCACTGAGTATTTCAGGCTCTCAACGGCAGGCTGGTAGCTTTGAGCATAGATGCTTACGCTACACAGGAGGGCGATTGTGATGAATAATAAATTCTTCATTGTAAGTAATAATTAATAATTATTATTTATTAGACAAACAATGACAGTGAAAAGTTTAATGGGATGTCATTTAATTGTATACTGACCGTTGCTCGACCTCCGCTCAGACATGGTCGATGAAGGGGAGGATGTCACGTGAGGACAATTCGATGCGTTTGTTGCGCCAGCACTTTCGGCACACGGCGATGTAGCGTTCGTCACCACCAATCTCAACCTGCTCGCCTTCAACGACGATTGCGCCGTTGCTGTCAATACGGGCATTCACGATTGTTTTATGGCCGCAGCTGCAGGTCGATTTAATCTCGTCGATAGTATCGGCGATCTCAAAGAGACGGCGAGAGCCTTCGAAGAGCTTGGTCTGGAAGTCAGTGCGCAACCCGAAGCATATTACGTTGCAACCGAAATCATTCACAACGCGTGACAGCTGGTCAACCTGCTCGGCTGTCAGGAACTGAGCTTCATCGACAAGGAACCAATCAACCATAACACCCTTTTGCTCAAAGAGATCCTTGGCATAGCGGTAGAGATCGGTGTCGCTGTAAATCCAGTCACACTCTCGCTCAATGCCTATGCGTGACCTGATGACATTCTCGGCATCACGGGTGTCGATGACGGGCTTAAGACACTTGTAAGGCATCTTACGCTCCTCAAAGTTGTAGGCCATGGTTAACAATAGGGCGGTTTTAGCCGACCCCATTGTTCCATAGCGAAAGTATAGTTTACCTATGCGGTTCATGTAATATAGTCCTTCTGCTCAATTACATGATACCTCGCTCGCGAAGGCGGCACTGCCATGCCCACGCTGAGCGCATAGTGTCCTCGATATCGCTCTCAGCTTTCCAGCCTAAGACGTTATTGGCATGCTCGGGATTAGCCCAGACCTTTTCAATGTCTCCGGCACGGCGACCAACGATCTTGTGGGGTACCTTAACACCGGTAGCGTGCTCAAAGGCGTTGATGAGCTCAAGAACTGAAACTCCGTTGCCTGTTCCTAAGTTGAAAATTTCAATTTTGTCCTCGCTCTTGTCCTGAAGCATGCGCTCTACGGCAATAACGTGAGCCTTGGCAAGGTCAACAACGTTGATGTAGTCACGGATGCATGAGCCGTCAGGGGTATTGTAGTCGTTTCCGAACACGCTCAGCTCCTTGCGGATGCCCATGGCTGCCTGAGTGAGGTAGGGGATGAGGTTCTGGGGAACGCCGTTGGGAAGCTCGCCTATCTCTGCGCTGGGGTGAGCGCCTACGGGATTGAAGTAACGGAGGATGATACTCTTGAAGGGTGCACCGGCATTTATTACGTCGGTGATGATTTCTTCTGAAATCTGTTTTGTGTTACCGTAAGGTGAAGTTGCCTTCTTAATGGGTGACTGCTCGGTAACAGGATTAACGTCAGGTTCACCATAGACGGTGCATGATGAAGAGAACACAATACCCTTAACGTGGTTGGGAGCCATGAGCTCAAGGAGGTTCATGAGCGTGTTGAGGTTATTGCGGTAGTAGAGGATGGGCTTTTCCATTGACTCGCCCACAGCCTTGCTGGCAGCGAAGTTAATGATTCCCTTGATGTCAGGATACTTGGCAAAGAGAGCCTTGAGTGCCTCGATATCAGTGCAGTCAGCTTCCACGAAGTCAGGGCGAATGCCGGTGATACGTTCGATACCGTCAAGAACGGCACTGTCGCTGTTTGAGAGATTATCTATGATTACAACAGGATAACCTGCCTGCTGGAGTTCTACTACGGTGTGTGAACCAATGTATCCGGTTCCACCTGTCACGAGAATGCGTTCAGTTTTCATCGGTAAAAATATTTGTGATAAGATTATGTCGTTTAGTTTTAATTTTCAAAGATAACGAATTATTTTCTAATGCCACTGCTGTAGATTGACATTTCACATTTATTACAGTCAAACTCCAGGTCGAGCACGAAATTGGCGCCTTTCAGTGACAATGGTCCCGCAAGCGTTTTGCCTTGTGGAGTCTTAAGGCATTTGCCTAACTCTCGCCTGAGGCAATAACGGGTCTTCATCACCCGGCGGCGCGTATTACAGTGTCCTGAGGTCTCAAGAGATTCCTCTATCTCTTTCACGCCGGCCTTTGAGTAAAATGCACGTGAAAGCTTGTTGGCTACATTATCATTATAGAGAAGGCTACCGCGATAGAATGTTGGATTCTCACTTTTTCTACGATATTCAAAACGATAGGCGGCTTTTCTTGCACGGTCGAGAGCTGTCACTGCATCGCGTTTCAAGGTTGAGAGTAGTGATAGCGGGATGAAAATGTCGCCTACGGTATCATTGTAGTCTTCAAGGGAGTAAGGAGTATCACCAAGTTTTCCCAAGGTTCTTTTGCGGGTTTCTTCCTGGGGCTTGTTTGATTTTTCAATCTGCTCGAGCTTGAGTGATGCTGTAGCCGTACAGTTCCTTAGTTCCGTGATAGCAATATCAAGCGCAATGGTGTCATTGTCAGATAATCGCAAAATCATCTCAACCGGTATTTTCCTTACGGCGGTGCGCTGCTTCAGGATTGCTGAGTAGGCATTATTCTGGTTGCGGTAGAGAGTGGTACCTGCAGGAATATTCAACGGCGAGTTGAGTAAAAGTCGGTTACCTTCAGCACGGTTTATACGGAAACCTTGCATTGTTCCGTCAGCTGCCTTATAAGAGAACCCGTCGCCATTATGAAAAGTTTCCTTACTCTTAACTGTCAGTGTTTTGCTGTCACATCGAGTAACTGTTCCAACTGCTGCGCCTATGCTCTTTGGGGTCTCGAAAGTTGCCATTGAAACCTGAGGACGACGCTGTTTAAGGAAGTATTCAGTATAACCGCGGTTAAACGATTCCTTTAGTGAGGGAGTAAAAGAGAACTCTGATTTACCTGCTGAACTGCGCTCGAGCCTGTCGGGATGAGCCTCGATAATACGGTCAAGTTCAGTCCTGTAAGCTGCCACGACGGTCTTGATATATTCGATATCTTTAAGTCGTCCCTCAATTTTGAATGAATCAATGCCGGCCTCAATCATCTCACTGAGGCTATCAATGCGGTTCATGTCCTTGAGTGAAAGGAGATGGGCGCCCTTCATGATGATATTGCCGTTACCGTCAATGAGATTGTAAGGAAGACGGCACATCTGGGCACACTCGCCGCGATTAGCGCTGCGTCCCGTCAACAGATAGCTTGCCTGGCAGTTACCGCTGTAGCTCACACAGAGCGCGCCATGCACGAAAGCTTCAAGCGGAACGGTAGTTTCCTTTCTAATGGCTCTGATTTCATCAAGAGTGAGCTCGCGGGCAAGCACAAGCTGTGAGAAACCGGCATCCTGAAGGAAGCGGGCTTTTTCAGGGGTGCGGATGTCACATTGAGTACTTGCGTGCAGAGCTATAGGGGGCAAGTCCATTTCAAGGAGTGACATGTCCTGAACAATCAGGGCATCCACCCCCGCGTGGTAAAGATTCCACACCAGTGATTTAACTTCTTCTAATTCCGAGTTATACACGAGCGTGTTGAGCGTGATATATACCCTCACATTGAAGCGGTGAGCATAATCGACCACCCGCTTGATGTTATCAAGGGAATTTCCAGCCTGCGAGCGTGCTCCATGATGGGAGGCACCCATGTAAACAGCATCGGCACCGTGGTCGATAGCCGCAATGGCAATATCGGCATTACGGGCCGGTGCAAGTAATTCTATTTTACGTTTATTTTTCAATTCTTTTCAGGTTCAATATCTTCATCCCATTCATAGTCCTCGTCGAGCATCTCGTTGTCGAAATCTTCTCCAAGGTCTTCCTCTTCGTCCTCAGGCGCTGGAACGTTTTCAAAGATGAATTCATCTTCCTCACGCACGCGGTGATGACCGTCAAGTGGACGGTGGGTAATGGGTATTTCTTCAATACGGTTATTGTCGTCATTGATTGCACCCCACAGCATGTCCTTTAGCTTGTCAAGTCCCAGTCCTGTAACTGAAGAGATGAACACATGAGGAATATCAGCGGGAAGTGTGGGTTCAATCTCGGCAATCAGCTCGTCATCAAGCATGTCACATTTTGAGATAGCGAGCATGCGGGGCTTGTCCATGAGCTGAGGGTTGAACTGCTGGATCTCGTTGAGCAGTATTTCGTATTCCTTGTTAATATCATCAGCGTCAGCCGGAACCATGAACAGTAGTACGGCGTTACGCTCGATATGGCGCAGGAAGCGCAGCCCCAGGCCTTTACCTTCGCTGGCTCCCTCGATGATACCGGGAATATCAGCCATGACGAAAGAGCGGTTGTCACGGTAAGGAACGATACCAAGCTGGGGTTCCATGGTTGTGAAAGGATAGTCAGCAATCTTGGGTCGCGCAGCTGAGATTGAAGAGAGCAGGGTCGATTTACCGGCGTTGGGGAATCCCACGAGACCCACGTCAGCAAGAAGTTTCAACTCAAGGATGATGCTACGTTCAACTGCAGGCTCACCGGGCTGAGCATAGCGCGGCGTGCGGTTAGTAGATGACTTAAAGTGCCAGTTGCCCAAGCCGCCACGACCACCCTTGAGGAGTTTGATTTCCTGTCCGTCGTCAGTTACTTCACACAGGTATTCTCCGGTCTCGGCATCAAATACAACGGTTCCGC
>JAAVGQ010000144.1 GCA_014800105.1 Bacteroidales bacterium
GCAGAGGAGAATCCCGATGGCTTTGACGGCGCAGGTATCATCGCTTGTTACGCAGGCCACGAAGGCGTTGAAGCAAATATCGAAAACGTATTTGTAATCGGTACCGTTAAGAGCAAGCTGAAACGTGCCGGCGGTATGTTTGCAACTGCAGGTGCCAATACTAACATAAAGAATGCTTACGCAGTTGTAACTCTTGAAGGTCCTGCAGGCAAGACCGCAGGTATCATCGGTAACACCGGTGACAAGACCTTTAATATTGAAGGCGGTTATGTAAACGTTACTGACGTTGAAGGCTCAACTTCTAACCTTATCGCCGGTGGTTCAGGCACTGTTGTTATTCCTGCCTACTCTTTCGAGGCTTACGGTCAAGGTAACCTCTTTGCTTCAGGCATAACATGCGAAACAAAGTCTGATATAATGTACGACGAAGAAATGGGAAATTTTGCCATTACCGGTATTCAAAATGAAATGCCCTCACTCTTCGGTGACAAGAAGATGCTCGGTGGCTATCCTACTTTCAACTGGGTAACTAATGCTCAGATTGAAGGCCCCGCTGAAACTCCCGAAGCTGACGGCACTGAGGCTAACCCCTACATCATCGCTACCGCCGACGACCTCGCTAACGCTTGGACTAAGATGGAAGCCGGCAAGGTTATCTACTTCAAGCAGACCGCTGATATCGACATGACCGGTGTAACTGACTACCACGCAATCAACGGCTTCAACGGTGGTTGGGGTGATGAACGCCTTTATAGCAGCGCTATTGTTTATGATGGTCAGAACCACATCATCAGCAACTTCGCTCCCGCTTCTCAGCCCGCAACTGAACCCAACCATAACGACTATTATTACTGTAACTCAGTATTCGGTGTTCTCGCAGGTACTGTTAAGAACCTTGGTATCACAAATGCTAAGTCAGTTAATAATGACGGTCAGGGCGCAGCTATCCTCGGTGTATATGGTGGTCATGGTTCAGCTCCCGCAGGTTTCCAGGAAGCTACTATTGACAACGTATTCGTAATAGGTGACGTAGAATCTCCCACTTACGCAGGTGGTATGATTGGTACAACCGGTAACAACGTTAACATCTCTAACAGCTACGCTATCGTAAACGTTAAGGGTGGTGATGAAACTGCAGGTCTCGTAAGCCGCGCAACCACTACAATCACTCTTAATAACGTATATGTTGCCGGTACTGTAAACGGTACTGAAGGTGAAGCTCAGCTCGTTGTTAGACAGCGTGCAGGAAAATCAGCAACTGTTAAGGGTAACAACGTTATCGCTCTTAACGAAGGTACATTCGACCTCACTAATGCAACTGAAGATGGCGTAATTGTTCCCGGAACACTCGCTATGCTCAAGGGCGACATCCAGGGTTGGGCAGCATTCAGCGATAAGAAGGAGCTTAAAGGCTATCCCACTCTCAACTGGCTCACTGCAGCACAGATCGAGGCAGCCGGTGTTGAAGATGTAATCGCTGACCAGATTAGCGACGACGCTAACGCACCCGTTGAATTCTACAACCTCCAGGGCGTACGCGTAGAGAATCCCTCAACCGGCCTCTACATCAAGCGCCAGGGCAAGACCGTAACCAAGGTCATCATCCGATAATCCACACTCATTATCGCATACTTCCGAAAGGCGGACCCTCCCCGGGCCCGCCTTTCTCGCGTTTATATCCCCATGGTCTCTCGTCCGACTGGTCTGACTGGTCCGACTGGTCCGAAATGATGCGCCGGAGAGCGCATCGAGATAGTAGCCGGCCTCTCCGGGCCGTCCTGGCTGCTTTTACAGGATGGATTGGTTCAGTGTCTCCGACTGTATCACATATCTGGTTAGAAGCAATAACCCGTCAGGGTTACCTTTTTGGTAGCACGGGGTAGAGGACCCAACGGGTCCGGCCACCCCGTGAAAAGTATTCCACTCTCATACTCTTGTGTATTGGGAATGCCACCAAGACGCATTCCCAATACACATAAAACTATATATGGCGATATTCCACGGGGTGGCCGGGTCTTGCGACCCTCTACCCCGTGCTATCATAAAGGGAACCCTCGCGGGTTCTAACAGCTGTTTCCTAAATTTAACGTCTACGACGTTAATATCGTCTAAGCTGAAAATAGCCTCGAAGAGGCTAAACTATCCAGGCTGTCGGTGGTTATCATGCTACAACCCGTAAGGGTTACACTATTGATTTCCATGGGTTGACGTGCCGTGTAACGGTGCGTCTACCCGTGGGAAGGACACCAGCTCAATATAGAACCTGGCACAGGTTCCATCGTCATCAATCACTCATGATTGCAATGAATGCCATCGTGATGATGGAACCCGATTCCGGGTTCACTCCAACCTTCCATACTTCCACGGGTAGCCGTCGTGCTACGCACTCCGTCAACCGCGTGGCTATTAATGATGTAACCCCTTATCGGGGTTACGCCTATGCTACCATATTTTATTTGGTTTAATACGGGCTTGTAAGATTGCGCATCTACTTACATACTATTGTGGAGTACACCAAAATATCTGACTCTGTTTATAAGCTTTATAGAAAGTTATAAATACACTCCCCCCTTCCATTCCTTCCTATATATTATATATAGTAGAGAACAGACTGTCAAGTAAGCGTGGGGTATACTCTCCCGCTATGCAAAGATACGGCACCGCGAGGGTGGGGCGTATGCAGAAATCATACTCGGCTCGGTAAACACCGTTGTAGCGTACTGTCCGTCCGAAACCCGGGTGCCCCTTTGGCCGGACAGTGTCCACGCTGACCCGGGGGGGAGTCTCGGACAGGACACTTTCCCCCTGCCATGCTTTACCCCGCAATTGCGTATTAACAAAATTTATTCACCACAACCGGGCAAATAAATTTTAATATCAAGAATAAAACGACTATCTTTGTTAGTACAAACGCGTAGAAATCATGGTAAATCTAATTTAATTACCTTAATCATATCACAATGAATAGATTACTTACACTTTCAGTTTTAGCGGTCATTGCCGGAACAGCGATGGCACAGACTACCGACAAACAGTATCCCGAACCTGAGAAAATGCGTCCCGGAATGAGCGAGTTCTGGACTCCCCAGCCCAAGGTCGTTACTCCCGGTAATCAGGCAACAGCATCAGCTCCCTCTGACGCTATCGTGCTTTTTGACGGCACTAATCTCGATGCCTGGAAAAGCTCACGCACCGGCGGGGCTGCCGAGTGGGATATCCACGATGGCGTCATGACAGTCAACAAGCAGAAGGGTGACATCCAGACTAAGGATGATTTCGACAGCTTCCAGCTCCACATCGAGTGGATGGTTCCCGAGAATATCACCGGCAAGAGCCAGGGTCGCGGCAATAGCGGCGTGTTCCTTCAGGGAATGTATGAGGTCCAGATTCTTGACTGCTACGACAATGAGACTTACGTCAACGGCATGACCGGCTCAATCTACAAGCAGCAGCGCCCCCTCGCTAACGTAATGCGTAAACCCGGCGAGTGGAACGTATATGACATCATCTATACTTCACCCGTTTTCAACGAGGACGGCACTTACAAGGTTCACCCCAAGGTAACTGTAATCCAGAACGGTTGCGTCATCATCAACGACTACGACATCCAGGGCACTACTGAGTACATCGGCTTCCCCCGCGTCGTTAAGCATGGCGACGGTCCGATCGTACTCCAGTCCCACGGCGACCCCAGCGAGCCCATCAGCTTCCGCAACATATGGCTTCGCCCCCTCTGATATTAGAAAAAAATAGTTTAAATAAGAAAAAGGTGGCAATACTCACGGGTATTGCCGCTTTTTTTGTGTAGCAGTGACTGAAAACAGGGCGATTTTACCCCTGAAATTTGCTTGATTACAAAAATTTTGTTTAAATTTGCAACGTTATTGCCACTGAGCAATTTTCCCTATTTATTTATGTTTAAACTCTAAGAGAATTACACGTTTCGCATGTGTAATCAATAATTGAGGTACTGTGAAGGGCTTTTGAGATAGAACACTCATTCCCCTCGTCCTCCAATTGTTTTCTTGCAAATTTCAAGGTTATATATACTATTTTATGCTTAGTTACATAGAATTGTCTGCAATGAATGACAATGAAGTCTTCAGTATTGCGGAATCCATGGGAATTAAAAAAATCAACAAGTCAGATAAAGAAAAGGTAATCTTTGATATTCTTGACAAGCAGGCCGCTGATCATGCATCATCAGCCGTCGCAGCTGACAAGGCTGAGCGCGCAGGACGCCCCAGGCGCGAACGTATCACGCGCAAGGGTGCCGAAAAAACTGCAACCGCCCGCCCCGACGAGAAAAGCGCCGTAGAGAATATGACGCCTAATGCTGACGGCACTCCGGGACCGCGTAAACGTGGCCGCAAGCCCAAGAACGCTCAGGCTTCACCCGCTCCTGAGAAGGAAGTTCTCGAAATGCCCCGGATGGATTCAGTTGACCCTTCTCAGCTACCCGCCCCGGTTGAAGCTAAGCCCGGCAACGATGTTAAGCAACAACCTGAAGCTAAGGAAGTAAAACCCAAGGGAAAACCCGGCCGTCCCCGCAAAAATCCCCGGCCTGAAGATGCCGTAGCCACCGACAATGCTGAACCTACCCCCAGCGAGTCACAACTCAAAATAGGGTCGGATGCTGTCGTTTCAGAAGCATTGGCACCCGCTGTCGAGCCAACCGTGTTGAACGAAGGTGTTCAGCAGGGACCGCGCAAACGTGGCCGTCGCCCCAAGAATCGCGAGGAAGTACAAACACCTGATGCCGTTCAGGATAATACTGAGGAAATTATTCCCTCAAATATCGATATTAATTTTACAACCCCTGCCGGCGAAAAACAGCCCGTTGAAGACCAGCAACAAGCCGCCGCTGAGGAGCAATCCGCTCCGGCTGAGGTTCAGCAGCCCGAGCCCGTGAACAAGACCCGCGATAACTCGCTCGGTTCATTCTTCCCCCACAGTGAAGGTCGCCGCTTCGTTCCACGTTCTCAACGCGAGAAAGAGGAAGCTGCCGAGGCCGCAAGGATGTCGCCCATTATCATTCAGGAACCCGGTGCAACCCGTCAGATCGCCCAGCAGCAGGCTCCCAACATGCCGGGCCAGGGAAAGAAAAACAAGAAAAACCGCAATAACCAGAATCAGAACCAGAATCTGGTCCCCCTGAGAATGAAGGAACCGGCCTACAATTTTGATAATTTCCTCGAGGCCAGCGGCGTTCTTGAAATCATGCCTGAGGGATACGGTTTCCTGCGTTCAAGCGATTACAACTATCTCAACTCGCCTGATGACATCTACATCACCCAGGGGC
>JAAVGQ010000145.1 GCA_014800105.1 Bacteroidales bacterium
CGGTTGAGGAACTCGGGACGTATGGTCTGCTTAAGCATGTCCAGTACCTGACCCTTAGTCACCTCGATAGTTTCCTCGCGGTTTTCAGGCGTCATCTTTTCAAAGTTCTCTCTTATCACGTTGGAACCCATGTTGCTGGTCATGATGATAATCGTGTTCTTGAAGTTAACCATGCGGCCCTTGTTGTCAGTGAGACGGCCATCATCGAGAACCTGAAGAAGGATGTTGAATACATCAGGATGAGCTTTTTCAATCTCATCAAACAGGACAACTGAATATGGTTTACGTCTCACAGCCTCAGTGAGCTGACCACCTTCATCGTAACCTACGTATCCGGGAGGTGCTCCGACGAGTCGAGACACTGCATGTTTCTCCTGATATTCATTCATGTCGATACGAGTCATCATGTTTTCGTCATCGAAGAGGTATTCAGCCAAAGCCTTGGCAAGCTCAGTCTTACCTACGCCGGTAGTTCCAAGGAAGATGAAAGAACCGATAGGACGTTTCGGGTCGTTAAAACCGGCACGTGAGCGTCTCACGGCGTCAGCAATTGCCTGGATTGCATCCTCCTGACCAATTACGCGGCCGTGAAGTTCTTCTTCAAGGTGAAGGAGTTTCTCCTTCTCGCTCTGAACCATCTTGTTTACAGGAATTCCGGTCCAGCGAGAGACAACGTCAGCGATATCTTCGGCATCAACTTCTTCCTTGATAAGGGCCTTCTCGCCCTGCATCATGTTGAGCTGTTCCTGAATCGTTTGATTTTCATTCTCCTTTTCCTTGATGCGGCTGTAACGAATTTCAGCGACCTTGGCATAGTCACCTTCACGTTCAGCGCGCTCTGCCTCAAAGTTAAGCTGCTCGATATCAATTTTGTTCTGCTGAATCTTATTGATGAGTTCCTTCTCAGCTTTCCACTTGGCTGAGTATTGACTTTCTTCCTCGCGGAGCTGAGCAAGATCTTTTTCAATCTCTTTGACCTTTTCAGTATCACCCTCGCGCTTAATAGCCTCGCGCTCGATTTCTTTTTGAGCTATCATACGGGTAATTTCATCGAGAGCCTGCGGTACTGAGTCAATTTCAAGACGAAGCTTTGAAGCTGCCTCATCCACCAGATCAATAGCCTTATCAGGCAGGAAACGGTCAGTAATATAACGTTCAGAGAGCTGGACGGCCGCAATAATAGCCTCGTCACGAATGCGCACCTGATGGTGATTTTCGTATCGCTCCTTCAAGCCACGGAGGATAGCGATAGCGCTGAGTTCATCAGGCTCGTTAACCATGACTTTCTGGAATCGACGCTCAAGAGCCTTATCTTTTTCAAAGTATTTCTGATACTCGTCAAGCGTAGTAGCACCAATGCTGCGTAGCTCACCACGTGCAAGAGCTGGCTTAAGGATATTTGCAGCATCCATAGCACCTTCACCCTTTCCGGCACCCACGAGGGTGTGAATTTCATCAATAAAGAGGATGATTTCACCGTCGCTCTGTGTTACTTCGTTAACGATAGCCTTGAGTCGTTCCTCAAATTCACCCTTATACTTGGCACCTGCAACAAGTGCACCCATATCAAGAGAGTAAATCTGCTTGGTGCGGAGGTTCTCGGGAACGTCACCGCGAACTATGCGCTGAGCAAGACCTTCAGCGATTGCCGTCTTACCGGTACCGGGCTCACCTATGAGCATCGGGTTATTCTTGGTACGGCGGCTCAGAATCTGAAGAACACGACGAATTTCATCGTCTCGACCGATGACGGGATCAAGCTTTCCTGAACGGGCACGTTCGTTCAGGTTGATAGCATACTTGCTGAGTGCGTTATATGTATCTTCTGCACTTTGGTCGTTGGCTTTCTTGCCCTTTCGCAATTCCTCGATTGCTGCACGTATATCTTTTTCAGTGAGGCCTGAATCCTTAAGGATAGTAGAAGCCGGACTGCTGATTTCAAAAATTGCTAAAAGGAGAGCTTCAAGAGTAACATACTCGTCTCCCATTTTCTTAGCGATATCAAGCGCCTTTTGCAATACATCATTGGATGTACGGCTCAAGTAAGGCTCAGCTCCACTCACTTTGGGTTGAGACTGAATTTCACGTTCAACCTGCTGTTCGACGACAGCCAGATTAGCGCCCACTTTCTGGAAAATAAATTTCACAAGCGAGTCACCTTCCGTGAGAACACCTTTAAGAATATGTACAGGCTCGATTGCCTGCCCACCGGCTTCACGGGTGAATTCTACAGCTTTTTGAATCGCCTCTTGAGACTTGATTGTAAAGTTATTGAAATTCATAATGTGTGTTATTTTTAGTATTTATTTCTTTTTGATTTCTTGTTCACTTTGTCTTTTATTCTTTTAACAAATATAAAGCCGTTTTGTTAGACCATACATTGTAAAATCTCGCGCTAAATATTAACTTTGCATATTAAAAGTTGATTTCAACGAAGTTAATTGCAGTTATAACTACAAAAACCATGCCAAATGAAGACACCAATCATAGCAATAATAATTTCACTGCTTGCCCCCTTATACATGAGGGCAGCTGAGGATACTCTTTTCAAGTATCCCGAAGCGCCTGATACAATGTCAAATATGACTGATCGTTGCTCATACGTTATCGACCACTTCTGGGATCGATGCAACTTCAATCATGCTTTCACCGTAAAGGAAAAACTGAACGGTGCCATGGGCGATTATTTCCAGCTTATGCCCTATGCTGATGAAACCGTAGCAATTAATTCCATAAATAAACTCATTGAGAAAGTTAAGAAGAATCCAACCCAGTTGCTTACATTGGCTGAAATGGCTGAGGGATACCTTTACAGTGATACTGCCCGTATTATCTGGGATGCCGGTTACTACCCTTTTGCTGAAGCTGTTGCTTCTCACAAGAAGATAAAACAGGCTGATAAAGCCCGTTTTGTTGCACAGGAATGTATTCTTGGAGGTTCCCAAGTGGGCATGATTGCTCCGGATATTACTTTTATTGATAAGGACGGTAAGACCAAGAAACTTAGCGAAATTCCGGCAGGATACGTTATCCTGTTCTTCAATGAGCCTGATTGCAGTGACTGCATGATGACCCGCGTTAGATTGTCAGCTGACTACAATATCAATCAGTTCATAGAGAAAGGTCAACTTAACATCGTGAGCATATACCCCGGTTCAGCCAAGGATGCTGAATGGATTGAAGGCTTAAAAAGGGTTCCCGAGAACTGGATAGCAGGCGCCTCAGAAGAAGCTGACCAACTGTATGATATGCGAAACAAACCGGTTATATATTATCTGAACAACCGTCACAAGATTCTCTCAAAGTCCATGACTGCTGACCAGTTGATTAGAGCATTCCAGACAATCAATACTCGCACTGACAAAGCCGAATAATTGCAAGAATGAAGATAGCAGCCTTAATTTCAGGTGGTGTAGATAGTGCCGTGGCATTGCACCTATTAAAGGAACAAGGACACGATCTCACGTTGTTTTATATCCGCATAGGAATGGATAACGGCGAGGGTGATTGTCATGCTGAGGAAGACATCGAAATGTGTTCTCTGATAGCTAAACGTTACGGATTACCACTCGAAATTGTTTCATTGCATCAGGAATACTGGGATAACGTGATGGAGTATGCGCTAAGAACTGTAAAATCAGGCCTTACTCCTAACCCGGACATCATGTGTAACAAGATGATCAAGTTTGGTTTCTTCGAGCAGCGCTGGGGTAAAGACTTTGACATGACTGCCACCGGTCACTATGCTTCAACTGAGATTATTGACGGTTTTAAGTATCTGACGACTGCAGTTGACCCCGTTAAAGACCAGACTGATTTTCTTGCCCGTATTGATTATGCACAGCTTTCCCACCTGATGTTCCCTCTTGGAGCCCTGCCAAAATGTCAGGTGCGCCAGATAGCTATTGACGCTAAGTTGCCTAATGCTTACCGCAAGGATAGTCAGGGCATCTGTTTCCTGGGAAAAATTAACTATAATGACTTCATTGCCCGTCATCTCGGTGAAAAACAGGGACCCATCATTGAGATTGAAACCGGGAAGAAGCTTGGGACCCATCGTGGTTACTGGTTCCACACCATTGGCCAGCGTAAAGGGCTTGGTCTAAGTGGCGGTCCGTGGTATGTTGTCAAGAAGAATGTCCACGATAACGTTATATACGTGAGCCAGGGCTTTGACACATCAAAGCAATACAGTTCTTCGGTTCACCTTACCGAAACTCAGTTCATTACGCGTGACCCATGGCCCGACGGTTGTGACAAAAAGGAGATAATGTTCAAGAACCGTCATGCTCCTGATTTCATCCCCGCTACCATTACCAGAATGGATGAAGGTGATTATTTCATTGAGACTGAGCGACCGGTGCAAGGTGTAGCTCCCGGGCAATTTGGCATTATATATGACAGGGACGCTCACATCTGCCACGGAAGCGGTATTATCACCGGACTGTCAAGCAAACAGTTGAGTATTTAATTAACCATAATACACATTTATAAAATATAGGATAAGTAAAATGGCTAATGATGATAAGATAAAACTTCGATTAATGGGACTCTCTTACAGTCAGCTTCAGTCTGGAGCGTATGCTCTTATTCTGGCTCAGGTTGATGGCCCGGTACGTATACCTGTTGTTATCGGAGCATCTGAAGCACAATCAATCGCCATTAAACTGGAGGGTATTACCCCTCCCCGTCCCTTGACTCATGACCTCTTTGCAAGTTTCGTTCAGGCATTCGGAATCCAGCTCAAGGAGCTGTTCATTTATAAATTTGAAGATGGTATCTTCTCGAGTGAGCTGACATTCAGTGACGGCGTGAGAACAGTGCAGCTCGATTCAAGGACATCTGATGCAATCGCAATAGCCTTGCGCACCGGCACACCTATATATACTACCCGCAGTATTCTTGAAGAGACAGGCTTTGTTCTCGAAAATGATCCAACTGTTGTGGCTGATACTAAGGTTGAGGAAGATAACGCTCCTACGGAGCCACGCATTGAAAATCTCGCAATAGAAGAATTGGAGCGAATGCTCAATAAACTCATTGATGACGAGGACTACGAGGAAGCACAGCGCATCAAAACCCTCCTTGACGAGAAGCGAAAGAATTTGTAACATTAAATTATTGATAAATAACAATATAAATCACATTATATGAAAGCCATCCGATTAAGATTAGCGATAATGAACTTCCTGGAGTTCGCGGTGTGGGGGGCTTATCTCACCTCCCTGGGAAGCTATCTTTTTGAACTGAATCTCGCATCCAAGATTGGAATTTTCTATGCAATCCAAGGTATCGTTTCAATCTTCATGCCAGCCTTGATCGGAATGGTGGCTGACCGGTGGCTTCCGGCTCAAAAGACCCTGAGTATGTGTCATTTGCTTGCAGGTGTTTCAATGCTTGGCGCAGGAGTCTAC
>JAAVGQ010000146.1 GCA_014800105.1 Bacteroidales bacterium
GATACTGCTAAATTCCGAAAACTCCGTGACACATTCGACATCATTGCGGCTGACGTACCATGCTCAGGCGAGGGAATGATGAGAAAAGATGCTGATGCTGTCAACCAATGGTCACCGGGACTCGTAGAAGAGTGTGCCGAGCGCCAGCGTGAAATTATAGACAACCTGTGGCCCGCGCTGAAACCGGGCGGCTTCATGATTTACAGTACCTGCACATTTAATCGCACCGAAAACGAGGAGATGCTTGATTATATCGTCGAGAATTACGAAGCTGAAATTCTGCCCGTGCCCGTTGAAGAGTTTACCGGTATAATAAATGGAATTAACACAGAATATCCCTGTTATCGATTTATGCCCCATCAGGTTGAAGGTGAGGGCCTTTTCATGGCTCTCATTCGAAAACCGGGCAATTACAGCGAACGGAGCGAAAAGAAACGGGTGCCCAAACAGTCCCATAAAAATTCAATAAAATTGCCCGAATGGTTCCCTGCTGAAATGACTCCACGCATTGACGGCGATACACTTTATGCAATTCCCACGCAGTGGAACGCAATCGTTGACAAACTCTCATCACAGCTTGACACCATTCTCACGGGCACTGAAGTTGCTACAATCAAAGGAAAGGACCTCATCCCTTCACAATCTCTTGCAATGTCAATAGCTCTGGATTGCTCAAAAATCCCTAATGTTGAAGTTGACAGACTGACGGCACTAAAATATCTGCACCGTGATGTCATATCCTTGCCCGATGACACTCCAAAGGGGTATGTGCTTATCACATACCAGGGCTCACCATTGGGCTGGATTAAAAACATTGGAAATCGTTCAAACAATCTTTATCCCACCGCGTGGCGAATTCTCAAGCAGATTCCTGAATAAATCAGGATTCGTAAGGCACGATCTCAAATGCCATCCACCCTTCTCTTTCCGGGTTATAAACTGCACAGGCTTTTACGTAAGCATCCTTCAGTGACTCATCGACGATTGTCGCAGGAACCTCAGAGTCGCCTACATGCCATTCGCCATTAGCAAAGCGCTTCAATGGAGCTGATATTACCCGCACGGCGTTACAATCACCCGGGTCAATCGCCTCAGTTACGCTAAAAATCACTCTCCCCGTGCTATCTGTCTCATAATAATACAGATCCACGATCTCCCCTATTTCAAAATTACGATTCAATGAAGCAGGAATTATTCCGTTTTCTCCCCCTGCACCGCACGTGTACTTTACACCTGGAAGCAATTCATATACCGCTGCTGTCATCCTGTTGAATTTACTACGGGCGTCAACGACATTTACCGGTTCAGGCATTACGGCATGCCAGCCGAATCCTTCGCGGCGATAAATACTTACTTCATAGCAACGCCCGGCAACAGTATTGCCTTTACACGGAATATCCTCAGATGTTCCGGCACATACCACTCTACCCGCTTCAATACATATTGCCATTCGCTTTTTCAAAGCATCGTATGGTTTTCCGCCACATGCCCGAGCCATCACAACGTTCTCTCCCTCACACTTGATTTCAAGATTGCTCCCCGGGATAAGGCGTTCCAACAAGGGCCATTCTAACGTAGACACAGTCAGCTCCTGAACGGTATCACTAACTATAAGATTTTCTCCTTCAACAAAGAGGACTGAGAATTTACGAACAGGTAGTTCGCCATAGATAAAGTCAAGAGCATCGGCTGCCAGGGCATGATAGAGTTGTTCATTAGCCAATCGCGGATACGCATTATCAGGAATCACATTCTTGATTGCACCGTAAACGGGCAACGGCTCGGCCGCCGTTGAAGTACAGAATGAACTATATTCAGTCAATAGGCCGGCTGATTCGCAGTCCCTCCCGGTGAAATGTAACTCACGCGCAAGATAGAGTTTCAACTGAGCCTTTTCCTCTTCAGGAAGGTTATTGCGCGACAGTGCAAGGGCAAAAAGTGACGCTTTGAGGCTATGGTCCTTGACCATGTCAGCATATTCGGTCCAGAAAGCCGCGGAACAGCCTGTTTTTCGCGCCATCAGGCCATACTCAGCCAAAGCCAAGTCAGGGCGTTCAAGCATAGAAATTATACCCGCTCTGCGCCTTCTGAGCAATTCATCACCCGGCTGGGGCGAAAGTCTTATGATAGTATCGACTGAGGCGAGCAATTGATTGAGAAGATAAGAATAACGCGGTATATCATTCCCGGCAATATTGCAGCAGCGCCTCAGAGCACGGTTTACGAGCGAGATTTTTGTACCGCCGGCACGCGTTGACTTCGTTTCAAAATCAGCTTTCATAAAGTTCTCGCTCCCCCAGTTTATGAAAAACTCGGGAAATCGCCACTCATTCTCCCCCTCCATTTTCAGTAGAGCCATCTCAAGCATTCTTGAATGCTGGCGACAGGGAACATGCAACGATGCATGGCGGGCGTAAAGCGAAAGCAATTCACATCCACGATTATTATTTCCCTCCTTGAAATTCCTATCGACGAGCCGAGCAAACGCTCCACGCAATATCTCCATCCTGTCGCTGTCATTACCGTGGACGCGGGCTAAAAGGTCAGGCATCATATCGACATCATCACTATCAAGCAGAATTTCAAAAACCGCTACCGCAAGAGAAAGCTTGCCCTCAGGATCACGAACATCTTCAGCACGGAAATTGGAGGGATCCCACATCTTGACAAATCGGCCGAATTTAAATTCAGGGAACTTTCGGGCCATTCTCACAGCCTGCCTCATGACAAGTGAATAAAGCCGTGAAGGTTTCTGCAACGGTAAGGACAGGAACTCAGCGAGTAACTTTCGTGACACCGTTGAATCATCCTGAGCCGCCGCTACACGCAGATAACGGGACAGGATGGTACCGAACATAGGCAGGAGGCGAATGTCAGCATTTTGAGCATTTAAAAAAGCTTTAGCTTGCTCGTAAGCTTCCTGTTCACGACCGGAGCTTACTGAAAGGCTCTCGAATTTAGCCAGCTCGCTATAACCGGGAAGTGATTTCCTCACGAGTTCATTATGACGCTCCCCCAGCTCGCCACGGCGCGTGGTGAGCTGAGGGAGTAATTCTGATATTCTTTCAGTAATGCGGGGCAGGATTGATGTAACGCCACTTTCTAGGCATTCCATTTCGAGCCTAAGGTAGACTTCAACGAGGGCTTCAATGAGTTCATCATTGTCGCCGTCAGTTGAAAGAGCTTTTTCCCCTTCACGACGTGCTTCCTGTAACCGGCCTTCGTCAAGTAACTGTTGAATTACCTGAGCTGGTGTAACCTGTCGGCGGTTATTAAATGGGAACACGCTTGACAGTTTAATCAGAGTTTCTCGTCAAGAAGTGCTACTTTAGCGAGAAGCGTCTCGATATCCTTCTTGATACCCTCGATGCGACGTTCCATGTCAGCAATCATTGCGTTGCCCTGGCGGCTCTTGGTAGTAAAGAAACCAAGGTTGTTCTCGCAGGTCTTAAGCTCGGCACATTTTGCTTCGTAAGCACGCATGAGGCGTTCACGTTCACGTCCTATCTTGTTAGCGTCGTTACCAATCTCAGCCATAGTGTTCTCGAAGCGTGCCATAGAGCGGCTTGAGCGTGAGAGCTTGAACTTATCGCGGAGTGCATTGACAGCTGCACGGTATTCATCATAGATCTTATCCTTTTCACGGAAAGGAACATGGCCGGCCTCGCGCCAGCGGTTGTCAGCGTCGCGAAGGAGTTCGATAACCTCCTTTTCAGTGCTGTTGTCATCAACTTGCTTGAGCTCGGCGATGATAGCCTGTTTAGCCTTTAGAGCTGCCTGTTCAGCATGGCGAGACTCGTTGAGATCCTTCTTGCGCTGTTCAAAGAAATAGTCGCAAGCTGCCTGGAAACGTGTCCACACGGCATCGCTCTGCTTTTTGGGAACGGCACCGATGGTTTTCCATTTTTTCTGCATTTCAGTGAGCTTGTCAGCAGTCTTTTTCCATTCCCTGCTGTCCTTGAGAGCCTCAGCTTTCTCGCAGAGTTCAATCTTCATCTCAAGGTTGCGCGCCATCTTGTCCTTAGTTTCCTTGTAGAACTCGCCTTTAGCGGTGAAGAAGCGGTCACATGCAGCACGGAAACGGGCAAAGAGCTTGTTGTTATTCTTGCGCGAGGCGTAACCGAGTTTCTTCCATTCCTCCTGAGCGCCGAGGATGAGAGCGGTGAGATCATCCCAGTCCTTGAAGCTTACAGCCTTCTCAAGGTCAATTGACTCTACACGCTCGCAGAGGGCTGTCTTAGCATCCTCATTCTGCTGTTCGCGAGCCTTGCGCTCTTCAAAGAATGCCTGATATTTTTTATTGATTACAGCTGAAGCGTCCTTGAAACGGGTCCAGATCTCTTCTCTGATTTCTTTTGCCACGGGGCCGGTATCACGCCATGACTCGTGAAGGTCCTGAAGGCGACGGAAGGCAAGGACAATATCGTTCTCGCCGGCAAGACGTTCAGCTTCCTCGCAGAGGAGAGTCTTAGCCTGTAGATTCTTGCTGAAGTCATAGTCACGAAGCTCCTTATTGACACGATACTGGTCATAGAACTTTTCAATTGCTTCCTGATAGCGTTTCCACTGGGCGGTAGCCTCAGTTGCGGGAACCTCGCCAATCTCCTTAAATTGCTGCTGTAATTCGCGGAAACGGGGGAATTCACGGTTAACATTGTCAGTGTCCTGAGACATCTCGAGTAGCTGGTCGATGATAGCCTCGCGCTGCTTAAAATTAGCCTGACGCTTCTCCTCAAGCGCTGCAATATGAGCAGCCTTCTTGTCCTTAATAGTATTGAGGAGCTGGAGGAACTCAGCGTCAGCCTCATTAGCGACGGGCTGGTCATCACCCTCAGCGGGGGTACCCTCAGCAATCGCTGCTTCACGGCGGGCCTTGTGCTCAGCTATGCGCAACGCGTGGAACTGCTGTTTAAGATAAGTAACTTCATCACGTTGAACTTCATTGGCCTCTTTGGCGGCAAGAGCGCGGGCAGCTTCGAGAGCTTCCTCGACGGTTGCATAAACAGGTCTGACTTTTGAGTCAGACTCTTCCGGGCCATTCTCAACTACAGTTTCAACAGTTTCTTTAATCTCGCACACAGGTTCTGCAACCTGATTCTCAGTAGGGGTTAAGTCCTGATTGGTTTGAGCGTCAATCATTGACTCGTCACGCATTTCCATGTTATAAAAATTACTAAAGGTACATAATAGGTTCACCCACACGGGAGTGAACGTCATCGCGTCAAATTTAGTGAAACTTTTTGATTTATGAACCATTTCCTCCTAAAAATTTCATTTTTCCTTTCTGTTCCCTCTTTTTCCTGAAGATTATGGAGGGGAAATACCCGGAATCACGTTCACTACAAGGCATAAAAAAACCGCCGCTTCATGCGAGGCGGCGGTTTTTATTATGAGATGATCAACGATCAACGCTTAATCTTGGAAACGTGTCCATTCTGGCGTATGATGTAGATGCCGGGAGTGAGCTCGTCGAGGTTCTTCTCGATGCGCATACCCTTGATGTCATAGATTTCCATCTGAGAGTTCTTGTCGAAGCCTTCAGGGAGGTAATCAGCGATGACACTGTCAATGCTACTTGTTTCACCGGTAACGGGGTTGAATGACTTAGTAGGACCGTTAGCGTAGAGTGACTCTACCACGATTGCTACAGCTGGCTCAGCCGCTTTAGCTTTCTTAGAGGCAACTGAAACAGTTTCCTCACCGTTAATGTCGGCCTTCAGAGTAACAACACCGTTGTGATCAACAGTTGCAATCTCAGGATTAGTTGAGTGCCAGAATACGTGAGGCAGAGTTACCTCAGCACCGTTAGCACCAATCAGGGTAGCCTTGAGCGTGAACTGTTCACCCTTGGTACCTGAAATCTTTTCAGCACCTTCGATTACGATGTCTGATGCCTTAACGAGCTCTTCAACGTCAGTGAATAAGCTCCAGCCTTCAGCGGCATTGTAAGCCTTGGCGATTTCAAGATCATGTACACGGAGAGTAGCGCTGTAGCTTGTGAATACGTGGCTACCCATTGTCGGGGGAACGAGAGCAGTTATGCAAACGCTTTCAGGAGTTACACCGCTGAACGCGTCGTCACCAATGTGAGTTACGTTCTGACCGATGACGATGTGCTCAAGACCGGTGTTAGCGAATGCTGCACTACCGATGTTGATAACGCTCGGGGGAAGAACGATATCCTTGAGTGCCTGACAGTCCTCAAATGCTTTATCACCAATTTCAGTTACCTTGCCGCCAAGGAGAACCTCGAGGAGGTTTTCAGCGCCGGCAAAGAAGCCGCTGGGGATACTTTCGATTGTGTTACCAATCTTAACGTGTTCAACTGAGCTTCCTGCGAAGGGTGTGCCCTCAACGGGACGTCCAATGTAAACGTCAGTGCAATTGTCGCCGAATGCATCCTGGCTGATTGTGATAGCCTGGGTACCGTCGGTAAGAACTATTTCAGTGAGGTCATCGCCGTTGAACGCACCGCTACCGATGGTCTCAACAGTTTCAGGAATTGTAACGTTAGTGAGGCCTGAACCTGCGAATGCATTTTCACCGATGGTGGTCACGCCCTCGGGGATGGTTACATCTGTGAGGTTTACACATCCCTCGAATGTGCCATTACCGATGGTGGTGATGGTCTGCGGGATAGTTACCTCAGTGAGGTTCTCACAACCCTTGAACGCGCCGTTACCGATGGTCTCAACGGTTTCAGGAATTGTCACCGTAGTGAGGCCTGAACCAGCAAATGCATTTTCACCGATGGTAGTCACACCGTTAGGAATGTTAACCTCGGTGAGGTTCTTACAGCCCTCAAATGTACCTTCACCGATTGTAGTCACAGTCTCAGGAATGTTAACCTCCTTGAGGTTTTCACAACCCTTAAATGCATTGTTACCGATGGTTTCAACGCTTTCAGGAATGGTTACCTCAGTGATGTTTTCACAGCC